>CALXKG010000143.1 GCA_944388825.1 uncultured Clostridia bacterium
CAGATCTGCGGGATGATCGCCGCGACCCCCAACTACCCCGCTTCTTCCTCCCCGGCGGATATCAAATTCGCCGCCCGCTGCGACGATTATATGAACCATTTCCACGCCGCCGTCTTCTGCGGCGGGGAATATCCCGCCTATATGGTCAGCTTCTTGGCCAAGCATGGCTGGATGCCGGAATTTGCGGAAGGGGACGCGGAACTGTTAAAAGAGAACACCGTCGACTACCTCGCCTTCAGCTACTACCGCAGCAATACGGTAAAGGCCGGGGATTTTGACGGGCCGCTCCCCCCCGCCGCCGTCTGCGGCAAAAACAGCGTCCAAAACCCCCATATTACCGCAAACGAATGGGGCTGGGGCATCGACCCCACCGGCCTGCGGACACTGATGCACGACCTCTACTACCGCCACCGCAAGCCGCTCTTTATCCTGGAAAACGGGATCGGGCTGCGGGAAGCGCTGCCGGAAGACGGGAGCCCGATCCAGGACGACGCCCGCATCGCCTACCACAAGGCCCATATCGAGGCGATGAAGCGGGCGGTTTTGGAGGACGGCGTACAATGCCTCGGGTATGTCACCTGGGCGCCGATCGACATCCTCTCCAGCCACTGCGAGATGGAAAAGCGGTACGGGTTTGTCTATGTCAACCGCGGGGAAAAGGACCTGCGGGACCTGCGGCGGGTGCCGAAAAAGAGCTTTTACTGGGTGAAAAAAGTGTTTGCTTCCAATGGGGAGGACTTAGACGGATAAACCAACGGATAACAGAAAAAACCGCCTGGGAAGTACATGGCTTCCCAGGCGGTTACGCTTTACTTTTTGGACGCTGCTTTGGCCGAAAGCCGGGCGGCTTCCGGCGCGCGGCGCTCGATCAGGGCGGGAGCGCGGCCGCAGATGGATTCCGGCGTGATCGTGACCTTCGCGATCGTCGGGTCGGAAGGCACCTCGAACATCAGCTGGTTGAGGGTATCCTCCATGACGTTGCGCAGGCCTCTGGCACCCGTCTTGCGCTTGATCGCCTCTTCGGCGATTGCCCGCAGGGTATCGTCCCCCATCTCCAGCTCGACGCCGTCCAGCTTGAAGAGGTGGACATATTGCTTCAGCAGGCTGTTGCGGGGCTCTTTCAGCACCCGGACCATCTGGTCGACCGAAAGGTCTTCCAGCGTCGTCACGACCGGCAGGCGGCCGACCAGCTCGGGGCTCAGGCCGAATTTGGCCAGGTGGTCGGGGATCAGGTCCTTCAGGTATTCGCCCTTGGTCCGTTCCTCTTTCCGGCGGATGTCGGCGCCAAAGCCCAGCGTGGAAGAATCCGTCCGCTTCTCGATGATCTTCTCGATCCCTTCAAACGCGCCGCCGCAAATAAAGAGGATGTTGCGGGTGTCGACCTGGATCATCTCCTGGTGGGGATGCTTGCGGCCGCCCTGGGGCGGGACGTTGGAAACGGTCCCCTCCAGGATCTTCAGCAGCGCCTGCTGGACGCCTTCACCGCTGACGTCGCGGGTGATCGAGGCGTTTTCCGACTTGCGGGTGATCTTGTCGATCTCGTCGATATAGACGATGCCGTGCTCGGCCGCCTCGACGTCGAAATCCGCCGCCTGCAAAAGCCGCACCAGCACGTTCTCGACGTCGTCGCCGACATAACCGGCCTCGGTCAGGGTCGTGGCGTCGGCGATCGCGAAGGGGACGTTTAAGATCTTCGCCAGCGTCTGGGCCAGCAGCGTCTTGCCGACGCCGGTCGGGCCCAGCAGCAGGACGTTGGACTTCTGAAGCTCGATGTCCTCGTCTTCCTCATCCTGGTTCATGATCCGCTTGTAGTGGTTGTAGACCGCGACCGACAGGGTCACTTTGGCCTTATCCTGGCCGATGACGTACTGGTCGAGGACTTCTTTGATCTCGGCGGGCTTTAACAGGGTCAGCTCCCCCAGCCCCTCCGGTTTATACTCCGCTTCCGGGACGATCGAAGGGAAAAGCCCTTCGTCGGCCAGCATCTGGTAGCAGAGGGCGACGCACTCGTCGCAGATATTGACATTCCCGGCGTGCAGCATCCGGCGGACGTTATGGTCCCGTTTGCCGCAGAAGCTGCACCGGATGCCGTTGTCGTTATAATCAGCCATCTAATTCAGACCGTTCCTTTCTATTTTCGGTCAATCCCCATCATTCTGCCCCGGGGGATCACCGGCGGTCGATCACCTTATCGGCCAGGCCATAGGCCACCGCTTCCTGCGCGGACAGCCAGTTGTCCCGCTCGGTGTCGGCGGCGACTGTCTCGACCGGCTTGCCGGTATTGGCGGCGAGGATCTGGTTTAACTTCTCCTTGATCCGCTGGATATGGCTTGCCTGGATCAGGATATCGGTCGCCTGGCCCTGGGAACCGCCGGAGGGCTGGTGGATCATGACCTCGGCGTTGGGCAGGACAAACCGCTTGCCCTTGGCGCCGCTGGAGAGCAGAAACGCCCCCATCGAAGCCGCCATGCCGATGCAGATGGTCGACACGTCGCACTTGATGTACTGCATGGTGTCGTAAATCGCAAGGCCGGCGGAAACGCTGCCGCCGGGGCTGTTGATATACAGCTGGATATCCTTGTCGGGGTCCTGGCCTTCCAGATAGAGCAGCTGGGCGACGACCAGGCTCGCGGAGGCGTCGTTGACCTCTTCGCAGAGCATGACGATCCGGTCATTGAGCAGCCGGGAGAAGATATCGTAGGAACGTTCCCCGCGCCCGGTCTGTTCCACTACCATTGGCACTAAACTCATCGTAAATAACCTCCTCAATTACCTGCGCAAACAGCGGATTCCGCTGTGATACGGCTAAAGGGGTGAGGCAGAAGCCCCACCCCTTTGTACACGCGATGTGTATCTCTTATTTTGTCCGAAAATCATGAAAAATTTATAGTAGAAATTGGAACGTTTCCGTGAATTCTTTCATGATACCGGGCGCTTATTCCTCGACAGCGGACTCCTTGATCAGTTCGACCGCCTTTTTCTGGGCAAGGTCGTTCTTCATCTGCTCGCCCATCGCATTCTTGATCTGCTCGGCGGTGATGTTCTGGCCCTTGTACTGTTCGGCAAGGCGGGCGGCTTCGGCGTCGATCTCCTCGTCGGAGACGGTGATGCCCTCGTTCGCGACAATCTTTTCCAGCGCCAGCGCGACCTTCACCTGACGGGTCGCCTGATCCTTGAAGGAGTTGCGGACGGCGTCACGGTTCATGCCGGTGTACTGCATATAGGTGTCCATGCTCATCCCCTGGGCGGAGAGGCGGTACTCAAAGTCCTGGACCATCTCGTCGGCGCGGGCGTCGAACATTTCCTCGGGGATCTCCCCTTCCATGTTGGCGATGATGCCGTCGATCAGGGTGTTTTCAAACGCGGCGTTGGCGGCGTTTTCCTTGCTGGTCTCCAGTTTCTTCCGGATATCGGCCTTCAGCTCGTCGAGGGTGTCGAACTCGGAGACATCCTTGACGAACTCGTCGTCCAGCTCCGGCAGTTCCTTCGCGGTGATCTCATGCAGCTTGCACTTGAAGACGGCGGGCTTGCCCTTGAGCTCCTCGGCGTGGTAATCCTCCGGGAAGGTGACGTTGACGTCGAATTCCTCGCCGGTCTTGTGGCCGCAGACCTGGTCCTCAAACCCGGGGATGAATTGGCCAGAACCGAGGGTCAGGCTGAAATGTTCCGATTTGCCGCCTTCAAAGGGCTTATCGTCGACAAAGCCTTCAAAGTCGATGTTGACGATGTCGCCGTTTTCGGCCGCGCGGTCTTCAACGGTGATGGTGCGGGCGTTGCGGTTGCGCATCCGCTCGATCTCGGCGTTCACCTCTTGATCGGTGACCGGGTCGACCTTTTTGGACGCCTTGATGCCCTTGTAATCCTTGACGGTGACTTCCGGCTTGACGACGCAGATCGCCTTCATCGTGACGCCGTTTTCCTTGGAGACCTCGGTCACTTCGACCTCGGGGCGGACGACGATCTCCAGGCCGGACTCATCGTAAGCGGCCTGCAGCACTTCAGGGGCCAGGTCGTTGACCGCCTCTTCAAAGAAGATGCCCTCGCCGTACAGCTTTTCGATCGTCTTGCGGGGCGCTTTGCCCTTGCGGAAGCCGGGGACCTGGAACTGTTTGGACCGCTTTTTGAAGACCTTGTCGCAGGCGGCGGAGAAATCCGCGGCCGGAATCGACACGATCAGTTCGTATTTGCTCTTTTCAGTCGGGTTTTTCGATACTAACATGGGAAACATTCCTTCCTATAGAATTCCCTGCGGCTGCCCGCAGGCACGATTTTCTCAATACGCAATGGACATTATACCATAAAGCGCAGCAAAAAGCCAGAGGTTTGGGGTTAATTTTGCATTTCCTGCAAATTAGACGATTTGTTTTGGTACAAATTGGAGAAAATCACAAGAAAGCAGCCGGAAATCGATCCCCATCCGCTCACCATTGATCGCGTAGCCGGCCGAAGAACCGTGGATATGGCCGTAATAGACCCGCTTCACCCCGTAGGAGAAGAGGACGTCCAGGATCTCCGGGCAGTCCCCGCCCCCGTAGACCGGCGGGTAATGGAGGAAGACCAGCGGCTCCCCGCCCAGCGCCTTCCCCGCTTCCAGCGACAGTTTCAGCCGCCCGCACTCCCGGTTCAGAACCTTCTTGTCCGCCTCGTCCGGGGCGTTCATCCAGCCCCGTGTCCCGCAGAGGACATAGTCCCCATACCGGTAGGCGTTGTTGAAAAGAATGCGGAGGGTGGAAAAGCCGTTCTCCGCAAAAAAGCGCTCGACCTTGCTTTTAGTCGAAAACCAGAGGTCATGGTTGCCTTTAAGCAGCAGCTTCTGCCCCGGCATCCGGTCCAGCCAGCGGAAGTCCTCCACCGTCTCCGAAAGGTCCAGCCCCCAGGAGATGTCCCCGGCGATAACGACCGTGTCCGACGGGGATACAAGCCGGGTCCAGTTTTCCTCCAGCCTGGAAACATAATTCTCCCAGCCCCGGAAGACGTCCATCGGCTTGTCCACTCCGAGGGAAAGGTGGAGGTCGGAGATTGCAAACAGGCTCATCGGTCCTTCCTTTCCAGCTTACCGCAGCATTTCCCTGACCTTTTCGGCCATCTGCCCCTTCTCGATCGAGCCGGTAAACCGCACCGCCTTCTCCCGAAGGCCCATGAGCGACGCCGGGGCGGCCATGCCGGAAACCTGCCGGAGCAGCTCCATCTGGGCAAACGGGTCCTCCGGGACGGGGATATCCGTCACCGCCGGCAGGACGCTGCCGCAGAACTTGTAGGGGGACGCGGTCGAGGCGATGATCGTCCGGGTGTCGTCGCCGGTCTCCCGGACGTATTCCTCATGGACTTTAACGGCGACGGCGGTATGGGGGTCGCAAAGGTAGCCGTATGCGGCAAACAGGCGATGGATCGTCTCTTCCGCCGCCTGGTCGTCGCAGAAGCCGCCCACAAACTCAGCTTGCAGCTTTTCCTTTACCTCCGGCGTGACGGCGTAGCGGCCGGTCTCCGCCAGCTGCGCAAACCACCTGCGGATGAGCGCGTCGTCTTCGCCGGCCAGGTGGAACAAAAGCCGCTCAAGGTTGGACGAGATCAGGATGTCCATCGATGGGGAGGTGGTGGTGTAAAAGCCGCGGTTGCGGTCGTAGACGCCGGTCCGGATAAAGTCGGTCAGGACATTGTTGCGGTTGGAAGCGCAGATCAGCTTCCCGATCGGGACGCCCATCTTCTTGGCGTAATAGGCGGCGAGGATGTTGCCGAAGTTGCCGGTCGGGACGCAGACGTTGACCGTATCCCCGAACGCGATCTCCTCCTGCTCGATCAGCGAAGTGTAGGCCGCGACATAATAGACGATCTGCGGCACCAGCCGCCCCCAGTTGATCGAGTTGGCGGAGGAGAAGGTCTGGCCGTTTCTGCGGAGCTCTTCTTCGATCGCAGGGTCGGTGAAGATCGCTTTGACGCCGGTCTGGGCGTCGTCAAAGTTGCCTTTGATCGCGCAGACCGAGACATTTTCCCCTTCCTGCGTGACCATCTGCAGTTTCTGCATCCGGCTGACTCCGTCCTCCGGATAGAAGACCAGCATCCGGGTGCCGGGCACGCCGGCAAAGCCCGCCAGCGCCGCCTTGCCGGTGTCGCCGGAGGTGGCGACCAGCACGACAACCTCGGTCCCGGGGGCCGCCTTATCCATCGAAACCTTCATCAGGTAGGGAAGCAGCTGGAGGGCCATATCCTTAAAGGCGCAGGTTGGCCCATGCCACAGCTCCAGCAGATACCGGTTATCCCCCACTTTGGAAATGGCCGAAATGCCGGGGGTATCAAAGCTGCGGGTATTATAGGCCCCATCGACACAATGGGCGATCTCATCGGAGGTAAAATCGGTCAGGAAGCGGGAGAGGACCGCCCGGGCCTTTTCATTGTAGGAAAGGCCGACGAGGGACTGCAGCTCTTCCGGGGTAAAGACGGGCAGCGTCTCGGGGACAAACAGCCCGCCTTCATGGGAGATGCCCTGGACGATCGCCCCGGCGGCGGAAACTTTGGCGGATCGGTCTCTGGTGCTCTGGTAATTCATGGTCCACACTCCTTTATTTTTAGGCCGGATGGGGATTTCTATGGTGTAAAGCGTATGCCCCTTGCAGATAAAACCTGTAACGAAAGCCTGCACAAAATCAAAGATTCCGCTGCATAAACCGCTGGGCGTTTAAGAAGGTGATCTTATCGACAAATTCGGGATCGAAATGCTTGAGCAGGTTCTGATGCCAGTCGGGGATCCGGTCGACCGACGGCAGCTTCAC
>CALXKG010000144.1 GCA_944388825.1 uncultured Clostridia bacterium
GGCGTGTCCGTCAATTGCAGACGTACAAAAAGAGAAAAGGAAAGATGCAGGGTGAACACAAAAAAACATCTGCTCCGCCGGATTGCCGGCGGGCTGACCGCTCTCGCCACGGCGCTGGTAATGCTGCCGGCCTCGGCGATGGCGGCCCCGGAGGGCATTACTCCAGAAACGTGTACGGGCGACTATAAAACGCAGTCGGAAGGCGTTACATACGATGGGTACACAGAAGGCGAAAACGGCGAATTGGTCGTTAACTATACGATTGGCAAGAATTCGCCGGAGAATATCGTAATCGACCTTGCTGAGGGCTGTCTGGATGCGTGGACTTCCACCATTGATTATGTCCTGCCGGGCGATCATGTTACGATCAAAATCAATATTACCAACAATTCCGGTCGCGAATACGCGTATGTAGACAACAGTTTTGTCCTTTCGCCCTGTGATACCAGTGAAGTGGGCAGCTTTGAAGATGGCTCTCTGCTCCCGATGCTGACATATGATGGGCAGTATTTGCCCATTCGATTTACCGGTTCCATGCTCCCGGAATTTTTTTATGAGCTGCTTGGTGCGGAAAGCGATGGAAATGTAACCTTTGAAATGATGTGCCAGATTTATGATGTATTGGCAGAAGAAGGTTATACCGGCGCTACCCCGATCAGCTATTTTATACTGGACAAACTGATCACCGCTGATGGGACTTCGTATGCTTCGCTGACCGATATGTATATGGGGCACAGCTCCTGGTTTTCTACTGGTGACGGCGTATACAATAACGGCATATGGAATATGACAGAATCTGAACTGAATGAATATATTGCGCAGTATCCCTGGATTGATGATTTCCTTTGGGTAACTCCAAAGGGTAGTAGTCTGAATGTTCAGATCAAATGGCCTGAGCCGGAACTTGCCGCCATTACCTATAATGCGTTTTATCAGTTCTTATCCAGCGGCGTGTACGGTAAAGAAAACGCTGAAATGCTTAATCCGAATGGGAACGGCGTAGATTTTGCCCGTGCGCACGGTATCGGGCAGTATATGTCTGGAACTGCCCTTTATTCTGAAACCAACGAATACTTTAAGACGCTGTTTGCCGACGGTTTTGTTTCCGGTGAAAGCGTAGATGTGTGGTGCGGTTTCGGTCTGGATGGTCCGCTTACGGATAACAAATACCAAAACTACTGGTTCTCCTGGTATAATGTAATTGAATTACAGGAAGTAAAACCCGAACTCCCCCCGGAAGAGTCCTCCGAACCGGAAGAACCGCCCGTCCCCCCGGCGACCCCGACCATTTCCATCCGCAAGGTCTGGGTCGAGGACACCGATGAGACCCGTCCCGACTCCATCCTGGTGGAGATCTACCACGATGAAGAGCTCTACGACACCGTTGAGGTCGAGGAAAAGTACAACTGGCGCGCTTCCTACAACATCCCCTCCCGCTATGAGCACGACGACTGGTGGGTAGCGGAGGCGGACGTCCCCGCGGGGTATGAAGACTATGTCGACGAGACCCGCGACAACGTCTTTGTCATCACCAACACCTACACGGTGGAGGAAGAGGAGTCCTCCGAAGAATCCTCCGAAACCCCGGTCGAGCCTTCCGGCCCCTCCGAGTACATCCCGCCCGAATCTTCCGAGCCTGCGTCTGAACCCCAGCCTGCGGAAGAGCCTGCCGAACCCACCCTCCCCCAGACCGGACAGCTCTGGTGGCCGGTACCGGCGCTGCTGCTCTGCGGCGCGGTGGCCGTGGCGTTTGGCGCCTTTAAGCGGCGCGGTTAATCCAGTTTATTCCGCCTGTGGACGGCGCCCCTGAAAATCCGGGGGCGCCGCCCTTGCCTTTTTGCCCGTAAAATGCTATAATGGGATATCCAAGGAGGGGTTTCTGATGGCCAGAAGGAAACGGAAGTCACGCGGGAATGTTCTGATCACGCTGGGTATGCTGATGGTCATGGCGGCGATCATCCTGACCAGCCTCAATTTTGTCGAAGACCGTTCGGCCGGGGAGGCCGCCGGCAATGCGCTGGAACAGCTGCTGCTGGCCGAGCGGGACGCCCGGGACGCCGCCCGCCGGGCGGCGGCGGAGACGCCTGCCCGGCCGGAGACGGCCGCGCCCGAAGGGGGCGTTACCCTTGACCCGGTCTATCTGGATTCCGATACGGCGGTCCCGGAAGGGGAGATGCCGGTCGTCGGGATCGACGGCTACGACTATATCGGCGTCATCCAGATCCCGGCGCTGGACCTGACCCTGCCGGTGATCTCGGAGTGGAGCTACCCGGCCCTGCAGATTGCGCCCTGCCGCTATGAAGGCTCGGCCTACGACGGGGAACTGGTCCTGTCCGGCCACAACTATACCTCCCATTTCGGGCGGCTGGAGGAGCTGTCCATCGGCGACGAGATCCGCTTCATCGACGTCGCCGGCCGCACCTTCACCTACGCGGTGCAGGAGACCGAGGTCCTCGCGGCGACCGCCATCGAGGAAATGGTCAGCGGCGGCTGGGACCTGACCATCTTCACCTGCACCCTCAGCGGCCAGACCCGCTTCACCGTCCGCTGCGGCCTGATGGGCGTCGGGACATAACGCGCCAAAGGGAAAAGCGCCCCCGTCCGGTTTGACGGGAGCGCTTTTGTTATGCCCTTTTATTCGTACAGCGGATACTTGGCGCAAAGCCCCATGACCGTCTGCCGGACAGCGTCCTGCTGCCCTTCAAAGTCGGCCGCGGCCTTGGCGATGCAGTCGGCGACCACATCCATGTCCGCCTCTTTAAACCCGCGGGTGGTGACGGCGGGGGTGCCCAGCCGGACGCCGGAGGTGACGGTCGGCTTCTCGGGGTCGTTGGGGACGGCGTTTTTGTTGGCGGTGATATAGACCGCGTCGAGGTTGTGTTCCAGCGCCTTGCCGGTGACGCCGGTCCCCCGCAGGTCTAAAAGCATCAGGTGGTTGTCGGTGCCGCCGGTGACCAGCTTCATCCCCCTGTCCATAAGCCCCTTTGCCAGCGCCGCCGCGTTTTTGACGATCTGGGCCTGGTACGCCTTGAATTCCGGCTTTAAGGCCTCGCCGAAGCAGACCGCCTTGCCGGCGATGACGTGCATCAGAGGCCCGCCCTGGGTGCCGGGGAAGATCGCCTTGTCTACTGCCTTTGCCAGCGCCTCTTTGCAGAGGATCATCCCGCCCCGCGGGCCGCGGAGGGTCTTGTGGGTGGTGGTGGTGACCACGTCGGCATAGGGGACGGGGTTCGGGTGCAGCCCCGCCGCGACCAGCCCCGCGATATGGGCCATGTCCACCATCAGGTAAGCCCCGCAGGCGTCGGCAACCTCCCGGAATTTCGCGAAGTCGATTTCCCGCGGGTAGGCGGACGCCCCGGCGACGATCAGCTTCGGCTTGTGCCGGAGGGCCAGCTCCATCAGTTCCCCGTAGTCGATCCGCCCGGTCTCCGGGTCGACGCCGTAGGGGACGATGTTGAAATACTTGCCGGAGATGTTGACCGGCGAGCCGTGGGTCAGATGCCCACCCTCGTTTAAATTCATCCCGAGGATGGTGTCGCCGGGCTTTAAGAGGGCGAAGTAGACCGCGATGTTCGCCTGCGCGCCCGAATGGGGCTGGACGTTGGCGTGCTCCGCCCCGAACAGCCTGCAGGCGCGGTCCCGCGCGATCTCCTCGACGATGTCGACGCATTCGCAGCCGCCGTAATACCGCCGCCCGGGGTACCCTTCGGCGTACTTGTTGGTGAGGATGCTGCCCATCGCCGCCATGACGGCGGGGGAGACGATGTTTTCGCTGGCGATCAGCTCGATGTTCCGGCGCTGGCGGTCAAGCTCCTTCTGCATCGCCGCCGCGACGTCGGGGTCGGTTTTGGCGACAAGGCCGATCGAGTCGAGTAAATCTGCGTACATATTCCGTTCCTTCTTTCTGCTGGGATAGGTTGTACCAACAGTATACCCCATTTCGCCGGTTTTTGCAAGATAAAATCGGGGATCATTCAAAAGCCGGGCGGATGGACGGCCGGATCCTGCTCCCGTCCCCGCAAAAATCCGCCGCCGCCCTTTACCGCCCGCCCAAAATATGCTACAATAGAAAATGGATATTTCCGTTTGCAGACGGAATGGGAAATAGAAAGGACGAGAAGGAAGATGCTCATCTCACTACAGGATATCGGGATATCGTTTGCCGGTACGACCATCCTCGAGCATATCACCGCCGACGTGCAGGAGGACTCCCGCATCGGGCTGATTGGGCCCAACGGCGCCGGCAAGTCGACTTTGCTTGGGATGATCACCGGCGAGCTGGAAAACGAGTGGGGGGAGATCTCCCGCAAGCCGATGCTGAACTTCGGCTACCTCCACCAGAACAGCGGCCTTTCGGGGGAAAATACCATCCGCCGGGAGATGCGCGCGGTCTTCC
>CALXKG010000145.1 GCA_944388825.1 uncultured Clostridia bacterium
CTCCACCTTGGCAAGGTGGCGCTCTACCAGATGAGCTAAATCCGCATATGGTGCCTCCGGTCGGAATCGAACCAACGACACGGGGATTTTCAGTCCCCTGCTCTACCGACTGAGCTACAAAGGCACAGGATGTGATTTTAAAGGAAACCACAAAACTTTGTCGCCCAAAAAAGGGATGGCGACCCGAATGGGGCTCGAACCCACGACCTCCAGCGTGACAGGCTGGCGCTCTAACCAACTGAGCTACCGGGCCGTAAATGGTGGGGACAACAGGGCTCGAACCTGTGACCCTCTGCTTGTAAGGCAGATGCTCTCCCAGCTGAGCTATGCCCCCATACGGCAGGCCAAACGCCCGGGAAAGCACCGAACGTCTCGCGAACAAGTGATATTATACAGGGTTTTGCCCCGTTTGTCAACCCCTTTTTTGAAAAAAGTTGCGCGTTTTTTTATCCGGGCGCGCGGCCGGGCCGCATACCGCCCGGATGCAAAATTTGGGATGGTTTTTTCTTGCATTTTACCTTCCTGTCATGTATAATGGTAAATAAACAGGCCGTAATTTGTCAAAACGGGGCGCATGGCCCCCGGTTTTTAATTTCATCATGAAGAGAGGGAATCACAAGGTGCCTACCCAGAAAAGTGTGCGCGGCGGTATCCTGACGGTTATCAACTGCCTGCTCATTCTGCTGATCCTGTTTTTCTCCGCAGTGCTGTTTTTAAACGCCCTGCGGGGCGGGAGTTTTACCATATTCGGCTGCAGCTGGCATTACTACCAGTCGGACGCGATGGCGGGGGAGATCGAACGCAACGAACTCATCGCCATCAACGGCGACCAGCCGGCCGACTTCCAGCCGGAGGACATCGTCGCCTTTTATGCCGACGACGTGAGCGGCCGGCAGGTCATCCAGCTGGCAAAGCTCCTGTCGGTAAACGGCGATGAATATACCCTTGCGGAATCAGACGGCGTACCCTTCATCCTCTCCAGCCGGGAGACGGTCTTTATCGGCACCGTCGCTTTCCACAGCGAGTGGCTGGGGGGGCTGGTCCAGCAGATGCGCACCCATGAGGGGCGGCAGATCTTCCTCGGCTGGTCGGTGGCGGTGCTGCTGTTTGCCAGCGGGCTGGCGATCCTGCTGCACGTCCAGCGGGAACGGCGGCTGGCGGGCGCCGGGTACGGCGGAAGCGGCGGATATGACGAATACGATGAATACGACGGGTACGACGACGAGGATTACCCCGAAGAGGCGGGGATGCGGCTGGACCGGCTGCCGCAGGCGCCGCCGGAGGACGCCTATCCGGAGGACGGGTACGACGATTACGATCTGTATGAGGAAGACGGCGCGCCGGAGGATACCGGCTATGTCGACGAGCAGAACATGAACCTGATCGCCGCCTCGACCGAGTCGGAGGACGAGGAAGACGCCGATTTCGACGCGATCTTCCGGGAAATCGAGCGGACGCTGGGGGACGACCGGCGCGGCTGATAAAAAAAGCAAAAATGGCAAAACTGCAAGGTGCGGAATGCGCTTTGCAGTTTTGTGCGTTTATAGACATTTGCACGGGCACAGGCAGGGGAAACCTGCGGGAAAGGATGGAAAAATATGGAAAAGAAAAATTTTGTCATCGGGCAGTCGGGAGGTCCCAGCGCCGCTATCAACGCGACGCTGGCCGGGGCGCTGTCGGAGGCGAAAAAGGCGGGCCAGGTGGGGACGGTCTACGGGGCGTTTCACGGCATCGAAGGGGTGCTGGCGAAAAACCTCATTGACCTTACGGATTTTAGAGACTTTGAAAAGCTGGCTGCGACGCCGGCGATGGCGCTGGGCTCCTGCCGCAAGCGGCTGCCGGACGACCTTACAGACCCCGTCTACCCGGAGATCGAGGCGCGGCTGCGGGAGATAAACGCCGGGTGGTTCCTCTATACCGGCGGCAACGACAGCATGGACACGGTCAAAAAACTGGCGGACTACTTTTCCCATCAGAAGGCGCTCCACCCGGAAAACGACTACCCTATTGTCTACGGCCTGCCGAAGACGGTGGACAACGACCTGCCCGGCTGCGACCACACCCCCGGGTACGGCAGCGCCGCCCGGTACCTGGCGGTGACGGTGCGGGAGATCATCCGGGACACCGCGATCTATGCGCTGAACTCGGTTACGGTTATAGAGGTGATGGGCCGGGACGCCGGCTGGCTGACGCTGGCGGCGGGGCTTTCCCGGTTTCTGGGGGAAGGGAAGCCGGACATCATCGCCCTGCCGGAGACGCCTTTTGACGAAGAGGCGTTCCTGGAGCAGATCCGGCGGCTCCACAAAACCACCCGCAGCGTCATAGCCATCGTCAGCGAAGGCATCCGGGACGAGTCGGGGGCCTACGTCGGGATGGGCAGCAAGAGCGGCGTCACCGACCCCTTCGGGCACGCCTATTTAAGCGGGGTCGGCAAATACCTCGAGATGCTGGTCCGGCGGGAGATCGGCTGCAAAGTCCGTTCGATCGAACTGAGCCTGATGCAGCGGTGCAGCGCCCACCTCGCCTCCGGGGCAGACCTCAGAGAGAGCTTCGCCGTCGGGGCCTATGGGGCCCGGGAGGCCCTTTCGGGCGTCTCCGGCAGGATGGCGGTCATCCTGCGGGAAGAGGGGCCGGACGGCGGCTACCGGCCCGCTTACGGCAGCGTCGATATCTCCCTCTCGGCCGGGCAGGACCGGCTGGTCCCGCCCGCTTTCCGGGATGTCTATGACCCGGAGGCCCAGCAGGCGATCGTCCGCTACCTGCTGCCGCTGATCCAGGGGGAACCGCCCCGTTTTTACGGCCCGGACGGCCTGCCGGACTATGTCGACTGGCTGAAGCTGGAAGGGGCGCAGGTGTAGCGGCAAAAGTATTTGCGGAAATACTGCCGTCCAACCGTCACCGCCCCTCCAGAAAAGCCGCAAGCCCCGCCGCTTTTGCGAGCGCTTCCCGGTCTTCCGCCGCCGGGCGGCAGTCGGTCTGGAAGGAACCGGCAAGGGGGATATCCCCCGCCGCTCCCCATAGCCGCAAAAACTGCCGGGCCATCCGGTAAGCCCCGTCCGGCGCGCCGTTCCCGCCTCCCGCCAGCAGCACCGCCCCCTTTTTCGCGGCCGGGCGTATTCCAAGAAGGGAAGCGCAGTAGCGGGCCTGCAGCCGGCTGCCGATCGAAAAGAGCGGCGGGGTCAGGCAGGAAAAATAGACCGGCGACGCGATCAAAATCCCCGCCGCCTGATCCGCCAGCCGCGTCACCTCCGCCATCCCGTCGCGGATGGGGCAGACGCCCGTCTCCGCGCACCGCCTGCAGTCGAGGCAGGGCGTGATTTTTTCCCGGTAGGCGTCGATCTGGACAAACGCCCCCTCAAGCGCCGCCCGGAACGCCCGCAGCAGGGCGGCGGTATCCCCGTCCGGGCGGGGGGAGCCGTTTAAAATCAGAACCATCGTTTGATCCTCCAACGAAAAACCGGCAGGTTGTACGGACAGCCTGCCGGTTTGATTTTGTGATTTGATCATTGAATGTTTATTTCGCTGCCCTTAAGGCAGCGACAAAGTTTCACTTTGATGGACCAAAGGCTCTGCCTTTGGAATCCGCTTAAGGAGCAAAGCCCCTTAAGAATCCCATGTCCGACGCGGCGTGAGAAGCTCGCCTCACACACATGAAACCGGCCGTAAAAGGCCGGTCTTCGAAGCGTGGATTAAACGCCCGGAAAGTTTATATTCTTTCTGGAACGCCTAAGCCCGCTATCGCCCAGGCGTTCAGCAGACCTCTACCGTCCAGCCGAACGGGTCGGGACGCTTGCCCCACTGGATGCCGGTCAGCTCGTCGTACAGCTTCTGGGACAGCTCGCCGATCCTGCCGCCGGACAGCTCCATGTCGTAGTCTTTGTAGCGCAGCAGCCCGACCGGCGAAATGACCGCCGCGGTGCCGGAGCCGAACATCTCGGTGAACTTGCCTTCTTTATAGGCCTTTTCCAGGTCGTCGACGGTGATGCGGGTCTCCTGCACTTCATAGCCCCAGTGGCGGAGCAGCTCGATGACCGACTTGCGGGTGATGCCGGGGAGGATGGAGCCGTGGCTGATGCTGGGGGTGACGACCTTGCCGTCAATCACGAAGAAGACGTTCATTGCGCCGACTTCCTCGATATACTTCTGCTCGACGCCGTCCAGCCAGAGCACCTGGGAGAAGCCCTGGGCGCCGGCCTCTTCCTGGGCCAGCATCGAGGCGGCGTAGTTGCCGCCGGTCTTGGCAAAGCCGGTGCCGCCGCGGACCGCGCGGACATAGCGGGGTTCGACGTAGATGTTGACGGGGTTCAGGCCGGAGGCGTAATAGGCGCCGACCGGCGAAAGGATGATGATGAATTTGACCTTCGTCGTGTTATGGGCGCCGAGGTTGGGCTCGGTCGCGATGCAGAAGGGGCGGATATACAGCGAGTGCCCGTCGGAATGGGGGACCCAGTCCTGGTCGATCTCCACCAGCTTTTTCAGTGCTTCGACGCAGAAATCGACGTCCAGGGCGGGCATCGCAAGGCGGGCGTTGGAGTTGTTGAGCCGTTTGAAGTTTTCCTCCGGCCGGAACAGCTGGATATGCCCGTCGGCCCGGCGGTAAGCCTTTAAGCCCTCAAAGGTCTCCTGGCTGTAGTGGAAGACGTTGCAGGCGGGGGAGAGGGAAATATCGCCGAAGGGGACGATCTGGGCGTCATGCCAGCCCTGCTCTTTGTCCCAGTCCATTGTAAACATATGATCGGTAAAGACTTTGCCGAAACCCAGTTCCGATTCCGGCGTCTTCGCCTTCGGATGGTCGGTCAGCTGCACTTTGATTTCCATCATAACTCCGTTCCCCATGCCCCGGCGGGCAAGGGGATACCTTCCTTTCGTATCAGGTTTTGGGAAAACCGGGGTATTTCCGCCCTTTTCCTATAAAAATTAGTATATCACACGAAAAAAACGCTGTCAACGGGGATATAAGCTGCATTTTATACGAAGATCGGGGGTAAAAGGGTGCGGGTTTTGGCATCCTGTATGATAATAGTACAAATTGTCCGACAGGAACAGCGGCAGCCGCTGCCCGGCGGAAATCCTTGCAATCCCCCTTTTTTTCGCGTATAATATTCTTACTGAAAACTGCGCTGTATCCGCCTTCCGCCCGCGGCGGGGGAAGGGGAAAACGGAATGGCAGCAGGCTCTCCCCGGCGCCGCGGCCGGCGGGCTCAGTAAAGAAAGGAAAACTGCATATGTACAGCACGAAAGGGCGGGGGAAAGCCTACCCTCTGGTCGAGTTGTCCCTTTTTACCGCCATTATCCTGGCGCTGGCGTTTACGCCGGGATTGGGGTATATCCCGCTGGGGGTCACAAGGGCGACGGTCATCCACATCCCGGTCATCATCGGTTCCATCCTGCTGGGGCCGAAGAAAGGGGCGTTTCTGGGGGGCGTGTTCGGGCTGACAAGCCTTTTAAGCAACACCTTTTCCCCGACGGCTACCTCCTTTATCTTTTCCCCCTTTTACGCGGGCGGGAACCTGTGGAGCCTGGCCGTCTGCTTTGTCCCGCGGATCCTGGTGGGGGTGCTGCCCTGGCTGATCTACCGGGGGCTGATGAAATGCGCGAGGGGGACGCCGTCTGAAAAATGGCCGGTCTTTTCCCTTGGGGCGGCGGGGCTTGCCGCTTCGCTCCTCCACACCGCGATGGTCATGGGGCTGACCTGGGCCTGCTTCGGGCAGGCGTATGCCGGGGCGAAAGGGGTCGCGTACAATGCCCTCTACCGGCTGATCCTCGGGGTGGTGGCGGTAAACGGCCTGCCGGAGGCGGCGGTCGCCGGGGTTGTGACCGCGCTGGTTTGCCGGGTGCTGGTGAGGGCGCTGAAGCGGCGGGCTTAACGCGGTTGAAAGCCTCTCTTGCGGCCGGAGCGGTGAAGAAGCGCGCCGAAAGCCCCTGCCCGCCTGCCGCGTACGGTAAAAAAGGGCGGGGATATCCGGTTTGCCGGATGTCGCCGCCGCCAGAAAAAGAAAAGAAGTGATACGTTATGATCCTTGCGCTGGATGCCGGGAATACGAATATCTGTGTCGGCTGTATCGAAGACGGGGCGGTCTTATTGACCGCCCGCATCGCCACCGACCGCCATAAGACCGAGGACGAGTACGCGGGGCTGCTGGAGGCGGTGCTGCGGCTCAATGGGGTCGGGCTGGATAAACTGGAAGGGGCGGCTGTCTGCTCGGTCGTGCCGCCGGTCAACCGCTGCCTGTCGCTGGCGGTCGAGATGGTGACCGGCCGGACCCCCTTTTTTGTCCGGCCGGGGATCGAGACGGGGCTGACCCTCAAGGTCGATAACCCGGACCTGCTGGGCAGCGACCGGATCGCCGACGCGGCGGCGGCCGCCTGCCTCTACGGCGGGCCGGTCATTGTCGTCGACATGGGGACGATGACGACCTTGTCGGTCGTAAACAGCAAAAACGAGTTTTTAGGCGGGGCGATCTGCCCCGGCATCCGGCTCTCCCAGCAGGCGCTGGCCGAGGGGACTTCCCAGCTGCCGGCGGTCGGGCTGGACCCACCGAAACGGGCGATTGGCCGCAACACCGCCGACTGCATCAAAAGCGGGGTCATCTTCGGGACGGCCGCGACGGTGGACGGGCTGATTTCCGGGATCCGGGCGGAGCTGCTGGAGATGGGGGAACCGGCCCCGCAGGTGGTGATGACCGGCGGCATATCCAAATTTGTGGCTCCCTACTGCCGGGAAACGGTCAAAGCCGACCCCGACCTGCTGCTGAAGGGCTTATGGCTGCTTTACCGGAAAAATGCCGGACGGAAGGAGGGACGGGCATGATCCTGGCTGCCGCTGTCACAAACGCGTATATCACCCTGGGCTGCATCGGCCGCCGGGGGATCTATCTCACCTCCCGGTTTGCGACCGTCGTCCACAAGACTGAGGATGAGTACGCGGTCGATTTTTACCGGATGCTGGAATTAAACGGCATCAAGCCGGAGGAGATGGAAGGGTCCATCCTTTCGTCGGTCGTGCCGCCGGTCGATTTTGCCATCATCGGGGCGCTGACCCGGCTGACCGGCAAAAAGCCGCTGGTGGTCGGGCCGGGGGTCAAGACCGGGCTGAACATCCGGATCGACGACCCGTCCCAGCTGGGGGCAAACCTTGTCGCCGGGGCGGTCGCCGCTCTCGACCGGTACCGGCCGCCGATGGTCGTCTTTGATATGGGGGCTGCTACGGCCGCTTCGGTCATCGACCGGAAGGGGCGGTATGTCGGCGGGTTCATCAGTCCCGGGGTGCGGATCGCCCTCGACGCCGGGGCCTCCGGCACCGCGCAGCTGCCCCGGGTCAGCCTGGAAAAGCCGGGATCGGTCATCGGGCGGGGGACAGTCGCCGCCCTCCAATCGGGGGCGGTCTACGGCACCGCCGGGATGCTGGACGGGATGATCGGCCGGATCGCCGAAGAGCTGGGCGAGCCGGAGGAGGCGCTGACGCTGGTCGCCACCGGCGGCAGCGCGGAGGAGATGATCGTCTCCCTCTGCAAGCACCCGGTGCAGTTTGACCCGCAGCTGGTGCTGCACGGGCTGTGGCTGATCTACAAAAGAAATGAAAAATAAAGGATAGAAATGCTGCGCATTTCTTATTTGCTTAAATAAAGGTCAAGAACCGGATAATCCTTTATTTTTCGTCTTTTATGATTCATTCTGCATTCCAAAGGAGGGAGGGGAAACAGGTGGCAGAGAAAACTGTATATCCGGGGGAGAAGAAAGCAGCGCTCCCCCGCTTCTTCTCCCGCCGGGGGGAGGTGCTCGCCCCGACGGCAGTCATCGGGTTTACGATGATGGGGACGGTGCTGCTGTCCACCCTCTTTTCCCTCTGGGCGATTCGGCTGCTGGCCGGCATCACGGCGGGTCTGGGGGCGGCTGCGCTCCTTCTGGCCATTTTGCGGCGGAAGGGGCTGGGGCTTCCCCGCGCCGACTTTTTTGCCCTCTTTTTCCTGTCGGCCGCGGCGGCGCTGCTGCTGGCCGGGGGACACCGGGCGAGCCTTTTGGAAGCGCGGGAGATGTTCGCCGGGAAGGAGGCGGAAATCTCCGGGACCGTCTCGTCGGTCGTCCGGCGGGAGGACGGGGGCAGCAGCTTCCTGATCGAAAACGGCTGGGTCCGGGCGGCGGACGGCGCCGAAGGGAAGGCCGACGTCCTCTTTTATACCGACGGGGAGCTTTCGTTCGACGGCGGGGAAAAAGTTACGCTGGCGGCGGAACTGTCGGAGGAGCTGACCCTCTCCCAGGTGGGGATGGGTGCGGAGCTGACCGCCTTCCGGGCGGAATATATCCGGCAGGACGGGGCCGCTTTCTGGCATCCGCTCTACCGGCTGCGCAGCCGGTTTTTAAACTGGGCGCAGGCGCGGGTCTACGCCGCGATGCCCAGGGAGAGCGGGAACGTGATGCTGGGGATGCTGCTGGGAAGCCGGGAACAGCTGGGGAGCGATGTCTACGCGCTGCTCCAGGGTTCGGGCCTGGTGCACATCCTGTCGGTCTCGGGGCTGCATATCGCGGTCTTTTTTTCGCTGGCGCAGAAAATTTTCCGCCGGGCTGGCAGGCGGGCGGCCAATTTCCTTTCGATCCCGCTGGCGGGGGCCTATGTCTTCCTGACCGGGGCGAGCGTCCCGTCGGTGCGGTCGTTTGTGATGATCGCGTTCCTGGCGGTGGCGGAAGCGCTGTATAAGCCGAAAAACACGACCGCTTCGCTGGGGCTTGCGGTCACCTTCTTCTGTATCGCCGACCCGATGTGCGTGCTCCAGATGGGGACGGTCCTGTCGGTGGTCGCGGTCTGGTGCCTTTACGCCGTCGCGCCGGCCATCAAGCTGCCGGGCGGAAAATCGGCCGGGGTTTTGCAGGGCGGCGCGGTCAGCGTCGCGGTCAGTGCGGTCACGCTGCCGGTCATGGCGCTGCTGTCCGGGTACCTGCCGCTGCTCTCCCCCTTCTGCTCGGTCCTGGCGCTGCCGGTGATGCCGGCGGCGCTGGGGCTGGGGGTGCTCTGCGCCCTTTTCGGCGGGAGCGCGATCGGGAAAATCTGCGGGGCGGCGGGGAACCTGCTGGTAGAGTGGATCTTCTTTGTCTCCCGGCTGGGGGACGCCGGGCCGAAGATCCCGCTGGGAAACCGGATGGTTGCCCTCGGGTGCGGGGCGGTCGCCGTCTTTTTCCTGTTGGCGGCGGCGTTTGTCGGCATCCGGAAAATTTCCCGGTACCGGGGGATGTTCGTATCGCTGACGGCGGTGCTGCTGGCGGTCACCGGCGTCTGCTCTGCCCTGAGGCCGGACGCGGGGCTGAAGCTCGTCTCGCTGGAGGGGGCGTATATCCTGCAGCAGGGCGGGCAGGCGCTGGTCATCGGCAGCGGGAAGTCCGATTTTGCCGGGCAGACCGCCGCCCAGTATCTCAGGGCCAGCGGCGTGACCGATTATGCGCTGCTGATCCCCGAGGGGAAGATGGGGTTTACCGGCGGGAGCTATGAACTGCTGACCCAGTTTCCGGCGGAGACGCTGATCGCGGCCGGCAACGATTCCCGCCTCGCCGCCGCCATCGCTTCCACCGGGGCGGGGGAAGTGATCCCGGCCGATGGGTGGTCCAAATGGGCTGTCCCCGGCGGGGAGATGGAGGTCCGGCCGGGGGGCGAAGGGCCTTACCTTTTGTTTACCACCGGGGAAGGGGAACGGTTTGTCCTACAGGATCAGGACGACCCGGAGATCTACGGCGGCGGGTTCACCCTCTGCTACGACGAAGGGGCGGACGGGCTGAGGGCCGCGCTGCCGGAGCCGGAAAGGGCGGGCGGTCCTGCCCGGAAGCTGTCTGCTGGGGACGAGATGCCCCGCTGGGGCGCCGGGTTTACCCGCCCCGACTGGACGGTATATCTGGAAAGCCCGGTGCGGGTGCAGGCGGAAGGGGGCTGGGAAGATGCGGATGAATGACGTGACCCTCCTGCGGGCGATCCGGGAACAGCCGCCGGCCCCCGTTTACCTCATCTATGGGAAAGAGACCTATTATTCCGGCGTCTGTCTGGAGCGGCTGGTCAAAAAGCTGGTCAAAAAAGGGAGCGAAGGGTTTAACCTGCGGCGGTACGAGGGGGAAAACCTCGATATGGCCGCGCTGAAAAACGAATGCGAAAGTTTGCCGCTGATGGCGCAGTATAAGTGCGTCGTCGTCACCGACTTGAATCTCGCGGCCATCTCCGAGCCTGCAAGGCGGATGCTGGAGGAGATATTGGACGATCCCAACCCCTCGACCGTCCTCATTTTCTATATGAAGGGGTACGAGCCGCAGCCGAAAAAGAGCGCCAGGGTCAAAAAGCTGATGGACAAGATCGACCGGGTGGGGGTCGTCGCCGAGATCAACCCCAAGACCCGGGGGGAACTGGTCAAGCTCCTGCGGCAGAAGTTCCAGAAGGCCGGGTGCGAAATTTCCCCCGCGAACGCCGGCCTGATGATCGACCGGTGCGGCAGCGGGATGGAAGGGCTGCTGGGCGAGGCGGACAAACTGATCGCCTATAAGGGGACCGGCGAGGTCACAAAGGCCGATATCGAGCTGGTGACCCATAAGACGCTGGAGGCAAGCGTTTACGACCTCACCCGGGTGCTGTTCGGCGCGCGGCCGGAAAGCGCGTTCCAGATCCTGCAAAACCTCTTTGCCGAGCGGGAAGAGCCGATGCGGATCCTGTCGGTGCTTTCCTCCTCTGTCCTGGACCTCTACCGGGCGAAGGCGGCTTTAAACGCCGGAAAAGGTGCGGAGGATATCCTGGCCCTTTACGCCTACGGCGGACGGGCGTTCCTTGTCCGGAACGCGATGCAGGACGCGCCCCGGTATTCGATGGCGGCGCTGCGGGCGGCAGTCGGGGTGCTTCTGGATACCGAAACCAGAATGAAATCGGGCGGCGGGGATGAAAAGACGCTGTTGGAAGAGGCGGTGTTCCGGATTCTGATGCTGCGGGCAAAGGGATAAGCGCCGGCCGGCGCGGACAGCTTGACGGATTGCCCGGATGGAAGCAGGGCACGGAAAAGGAGGCGGGGCAGGATGCAGGAAAAGATCAAATTGCGGATGCCGGTCGTCGTCGAAGGGAAGTACGACCGGCTGCGGCTGCAGGAACTGATCGACGGAACGATCCTTGAGACCGGGGGATTCGGCATCTTCCGGGACAGGGAGCGGCTCTCGATGCTGCGGGCGCTGGCGGAAAAGACCGGGATCGTCATCCTGACCGACTCCGACCGGGCGGGGTTTATGATCCGGAACTATATCCGTTCGGCGATCCCCGACGCGAAAAAGGTCATCAATCTCTATATCCCCGATGTCTTCGGCAAGGAGCGGCGGAAGGACGCCCCATCCAGGGAGGGCAAACTGGGGGTAGAGGGGTTTTCGGCCGAGGCGCTTTACGCGATCTTCCGGCGGGCGGGCCTGCTGGAGGCCGGGCCGCCCGCAGTTTCCGACCCGGTGACAAAAGCCGACCTGTTTTCCCTCGGGCTGTCGGGGGGCGAACGGTCGGGGTATAAACGGGCGGCGCTGCTCCGCAGACTCGGGCTGCCGGAACGGCTGACCGCAAAGGCGCTGCTGCCGGTTTTAAACACTCTGCTGACCCGGACGGAACTGGAAACGCTGGTCCGGGAGATCGAGGAGGAGGACGCGGGATGAAGGCTGTTACGCTCCGGCCGGCGGCAGCGGATGAAGAGGCGGAATGGCTCTCATGGGACGCCCACCTGTCCCGGAAGGAGTTCCGGCCGCTGGCGGAACGGGGGCGGCTGCTCTGGATCACCGCCGGGGAAGAAAAGGCGGGGGTGCTCCGCTGGGGGCTTTTCTGGGATGAGATCCCGTTTTTAAACCTTCTGTGGCTGGAACCCGGGCGCAGGCGGATGGGGCTCGGGGCGAAGGCGATGGAGCTCTGGGAAAACGCGCGCCGGGCGGAAGGGTACCGGGCTGTCATGACTTCCAGCCAGGCGGACGAGGAAGGGCAGCATTTTTACCGCAGACTCGGGTACCGGGACGCCGGCGGACTGCTGCCGGGGATAGCCGGGATGGAGCAGGCGATGGAAATATTTTTCATGAAGGGATTTTGAGGCGGGTAAGCCGCCGGGCCGTACCGGCGGTGCGAAAAAAGCCGCCCTGGGCAACCAGGGCGGCCATTTTATTTATTCCGGCTTTTCCGTTTCTGCCGGCTCCGGTTTTTTCCGGCTGTCTTCTCTGAGGCTCTTTATAAATCCCGCGATGATCACACAGATAATGATCATGATCGGGAAGGCGGCGCAGATGGACAGCGTCTGCAGCAGCGACAGGGTCGACTGGTTAAAAAGGAGCGCGATCGGCAGGACGATAAAGACGATGCTCCAGAAGATCCGGAGCTTTTTGCCGGGTTCCTCCCCCTGCCCGATGTTTTTGACCGAGTAGGATGCGATGACCATGGTCAGCGCGTCAAAGGTGGAGGCGTAAAAGGCCACCATCGCGAGGATCAGCACCACCAGCGCGATCTCCGGGACCGGAAGCGACTCGAAGATGCTGATGATCGCGGCGGCAGGGCTCTCCGACAGGAGCTGCCCGGCGACGTCCACCAGGCCGGTCACCTGCAGATGCAGCCCGTAGTTGCCAAAGACGATGAACGACAGAAAGGTCGCCGAAACGCCTGCGATATACGCGCCTACGATGGTCTGGCGGATGGTCCGCCCCTCGCTGATCTGGCCGATGAAGAAAGGGGTCGCGACCGACCAGCTGATCCAGTAGGCCCAGTAGAAGATGGTCCAGTTCTGCGGGAAGCCGGACACCCCGTCCCCCGACAGCCGTAAGGGATCCATCCAGGTGGACATCGAGAGGAAGTTGTTCAGGACGGTGCCGATGGCGGTGACGCCGGTCTCGATGATGTATTTCGCCGGCCCGCAGACAAGGAAGATCGCCATCAGGCCGAAGAAGAGGCCGATGCAGATGTTCGAGAGCTTGGAGATCCCCTTCATCCCGAACCAGACCGCCAGCGTGAAGACCACCGCGACGAAGACCAGCACGATAATCGACAGATAGTTGCTCTCGGGGAGGCCTGTCACCTCCGCCAGCGCCGCCGACAGAAGGGGGGTCGCGGTCGAGAAGGTGGTAGCGGTCGCCGCCAGCAGCCCGACAATTGCGAAGAGGTCGATGATTTTCCCGAGCGGCCCGTCGACCTTTTTCCCGAGGACCGGCCGGCAGGCTTCGCTCATCCGCTGGCGGGGGGATTTGCGGACGTGCATCATATAGCCGTAGGCCGCCGCCGGGAGGATGTAGAAGGCCCAGGGGATCGGGCCCCAGTGGAAGAGGGGGTAGGCGCTCGACCAGTCCTGTTTCTGGGCCAGGGTCATCCCCTCCATTGCGAAGGGGGTCTCGCTATAGTAATAGCTCCACTCGCAGAGGGACCAGTAGAGGATGTCGGCCGCCATCGTCGAGGTGAAGATCATCGACCCCCAGGTGAAGGTGGAATAGCGGGGCTTTTCCAGGTTCCCGAGCCGGATGTTCCCGTACTTGGAGGCGGCAATCCCGAAGGAGAGGAGCAGCACCCCCAGCCCGAAGACCATATAGACCACCCCAAGGTCGTTGACCAGAAGGTTCCGGAGGGAAGCGATCGCCGCCTCCGCCTGGGCCGGGAAAAAGACGAGGTAAAGGGAGAGGATGACAATGGCCGCCAGGGGGAAGATGGTGATCCCCCAGTCGATTTTCTGCGGTTTTGGCTGTTTTTGCATGGCGTTTACAACCTGCCTTCCGTAGGATATGTGGTTTGGGCGAGGCCCTCCTGCCAGAGGGCGAGGTTTTTCCGGGCGCGGTTAAACCGTTCGGGGCCGTAGCTGCCGAAGTTGTCCCCCCGCGCCTCCTTGACCACCGTCCAGATGCTCCAGAGGTAGTCCTGCATGATCTTGAAGATCAGGATCTTCTCCCGGACGGTCTCGGGGATGCTGCCGTCCCCGTAATAATAGTGGAAGAAGAGCTCTTCGTCTTCCGGGGTGAAGTCGTTTTCGAGGAAGAGGGCCGCCAGGTCAAAGGCGGGGTCGTTCTGCCCCGAATACTCCCAGTCGATGAGGTAAAGCCGGCCCTCGCTGTTTTTGACGAGGTTGGCGGCGACCAGGTCGTTGTGGCAGGGGAGGTCTTCCGGCCCCAGCGCCTCGAGGCGGGGTTTCACCTTGCCGTAGACCAGTGCCTTGACCTCTTCAAACCCGTCGTACATCCTGGCGCTGCCGAGCAAGCCCTCGTATTTGAGCGACTCTTCAAAGACATCCATCCGGTTTTCCCATACAATCCCCGAATGGTGCAGCCGGTGGAGGATATCCGCCGCCAGGGCGATATTTTCCTCCAGCCGGGCGGTCCGCGGGGTCAGCGTCTCCGCCCCGTCGATATACCGGGAGAGCTTGACGCCGGTCTCGGCGTTGCAGTAGAGGAGGGTGCAGTTAAAGCCCATGTCCGACGCGATCTGGGCGTTGCGCTTTTCGTTCTCCCGGTTGATCATGCTCTCGGTCATCCGGCCGGGCAGCCGGAGGATATACCGGCCGCCGGAAGTTTTGACAAAATAGTTGGTATTGGTCATACCGCCGGCGAACTGGACCTCTTCGACCGGTTCATCGGGGAGGATTTCCTCGATCGTATCCCGGGCGAGCTTTTCCCGCATCTGCCGTTCCTTCCGCTCGATACGGGGGTAGATAAGGCCGTTCACCGCCTCGTAGTCCTCCCGAGTCTCGACCTTGCCCCAGCGGAGGTCGTCGACCATCACCCCCTGGAAGCGGTAGATGCGGCCGATGCTCTCCATGACGTATTCAAAGCCGATCAGCGGGTTTAAGTTGCGGGAGAAGTAGCGCATCATCATCCGGAAACCGTCCATCGAAATCCTGGCGATGCCGGTCATCTCCCCCTGCACCCGGTTGATCTGCCGGACGTCTTTGGAGAAGCGGAAGATGTCCCCCTGCCCGTCCAGCTCGGCCAGTACCTCGTCCCGGCTGCCGCTGGGGGAGGTGAGGAGGGCCGCGAAGGGGGCGTCGGTCTCCAGAAGGGCCTGGACCCCCCGCTGTTCAAAGACGAGGTCGGACTTGAGCACCAGGAAGGACGCGGGGTTGAACCGCCCCAGCGCCTCTTCCGCCAGCGCCAGCCCGCTCATCGTCCCGTTCCATTTATACCGCTCGTTGTAGACAATCTCGAGGTCCCCCCGCCCGGCAAAGTGGGCGCGGAGGGCGTCCGCCTGCCAGCCGGCGATGATGATATACCGGCTTACACCGCAGACCGACAGCACCCGGAGCATCCGGTCGATGATCGTGACCCCCTCTTCCTCCCCGATCGGCTGGAGGCAGACCGGGATGTCAAATTCCGACCGCCGGCCCCCCGCCAGGATGACGGCGGTGTCGGCGCCGCCCGCCGGCGGGAAGGAGAGCTTGACGCCGCTGCGGTCGATGAGGGTGTCCTCCAACAGCTGCCGCCCCTTCGGGGTCAGGGTAAACCTGGACTTTTTGCCCTCCCGCCCGGCCAGCAGGTACCCTTCCTGCTCCGCCTGGCGCAGCAGGGCGTTCACCTTGCCGACCGAGACGCCGGCCTGGGCCGCCAGCGTCCGCTGGTCGACGACCGGCGCGCCGCTGATAATCTGCAAAAGGGAAAATAAAGGTTCCAACAAAAGGCCTCCTATTGTATGTTCATTTTCTGAACGTTCATGATATGAACATTATACCCCGCTCATCGCCGTTTGTCAAGAGGAAAAGAAAAAATCGGGAGGTTTTTTCCCTCCCGATTCAGCTTGTCGAAAAAGCCTTTTTTGAGTATTTTTTGGGTGCTGCGCACGCTTCGTTACCCGTGGCGAAGCTGTGTTCAGCTTCGGAAGTACGGCATGTATCTGCCTGCCAAGGAGCTCTGCTCCTTGGATTCTCGCGATTTTTTGAAAAAAATCGAGTAAAACTTTTCATTCTTCGCCCGTTTCTTTGTCACTTTAACGCCAGCGCCGATTCATACGTTTACGCCAAACTTGTTTTTGACAGTCTCAAATCCCGCTGCCTCTTACAAGACAGCGGGATTTCCCGTTATTTCGGGTCGTAGACCGCGTTTACATTAAATCCGATATGGGCCGATTTATACCGCATCACCCGGTATCCTTCGATTTTGCCGACCGGACCGGCTTTGGCGGGGACGTCGTCGGAACCGAAGTCGCCCGAGAGGATCAGCTCGTCGGCGTGCATAATCTCGAGGAGCGTCGATTTGTCCACCGGCATCCCATGGTGTCCGGGGCAGATCCAATCGTAGGCGTCGTAGAGGGCGTAGAGCTTTTTCATGTTGCGGTAGTGGTTTTCAACCGTCCCGCCGGGGATCGGCTCCGCCTGGATGTTGATGTTGCACCAGCCGGTTTCCAGCTCGTCGCCGGTGAAGAGCATCCGGTTTTTCCGGTCGAGGATTGCGATCGACGCGGGGTTGTGGGCGCCGATCTCGTAGATCTCCAGCGGCCGCCCGGCGAAGGGGAGGATGTCCCCCTCATGGACCGGCGTGATTTCATAATCAAGGGGGTAATCCTCCTTATTGCCGTCAAAAGGCGTCTTAGCGCCTTTTTCGCCGACCGGGTTCATGTACACCTTGGGGAAATACCCGTTGCCGCCGGTGTGGTCAAAATGGGAATGGGTGTTGATGACCGCAACGACCGGCTTTTCGGTGACGCCGGTGGCGAGGATATAGTCGTGGATGTTGAGCTTGCTCATCCCGGAGTCGATCAGGACGCAGCAGTCGCCGCATTCCAGCAGGTAGCAGTCGCAGCCCCACGGGGTAGCGGGGTATTTGGTGCCGATGACCCAGGTATTCGGGCTGATCTTGCGGATATCGAAGTTGTCTTCAAAGGTATTCATGCTGACCAAAGGGGATCATCCTTTCTGTTTACGGTTTTATCACTATCTGACATAACCATTATACATAAAAGGCCGCCTCAGTTCCATCCGCAAACTGGACAGAATCGAGACGGCCTTTTTGTACAGACAGACAAAAAGCAGAGGGCGAAGCCTCTGCTTTTAAGCCGATCTTTCCATTACGCTCTGGTAACCTTGCCGGAACGCAGGCAGCGGGTGCAGGCGTGAACACGGCAGGGCTTGCCGTTGACAATTGCCTTAACCTTCATAACGTTGGGTTTCCAAGTCCGGTTGGTCCGTCTGTGGGAGTGAGAAACACGAATCCCGAAAGCCACGTCCTTGCCGCAGAAATCACATTTTGCCATTTTTCTGCACCTCCTTCATTTTTTCACATAGCGGTACTATTATATCAGGTTTAAAAAAGAAAAGCAAGTCCTTTCGGCAAATTTTTTCAGAGAAAAGGGAATCCGGTGACGGCCGCAAACCCGCAATTCTTCACAAAAAATTTTTCCCCGGTGAACATTAAGTAAATTCACCGGCTTGCCCCTTGAAATTTACCTGTCTAATTAGTATAATACTGTTGGTACTATTTGTCAAGTCCTGATTTTATCGCGGCCCATAGGTCCGCCTTTTTTGGAGGAGAAACCCGCATGAACACCTATCTGATCCAGAACATCTACCGGTATTTGATATACGGCGTGGCGCTGCTGACCGCGCTGCCGTTCCACGAGTTCGCCCACGCCTGGACGGCGAACAAGCTGGGTGACCCGACTGCCCGCTACCAGGGGCGGCTGACCCTGAACCCGCTTAAACACCTCGACCCCATCGGCTCCATCCTGATGATCGTCTGCGGGATCGGCTGGGCGCGCCCGGTGCCGATCAACCCCTATAATTTTAAAAACCCCAAGGTGGGGATGGCCATCTCTTCGCTAGCCGGGCCGGTTTCCAACCTGCTGCTGGCCTATATCTCGATGATCGGCTACAAGCTGTCGTCGATTGCCTCCTATTACGCGCCGGGCATCTTTACCAGCAACCTGATGTACATCTTCGCGACCCTCATCTCGGTCAACATCGGCCTCGCGGTCTTCAACATCATCCCGGTGCCGCCGCTGGACGGCTCGCGGATTCTAAACCTGGTGCTCCCGGAACGGATGTATTTCCAGGTTATGCGGTATGAGCGGGTGATTATGGTCATCCTGATGGTGGTGGTCTATTTCGGTTTCTTAAACCGGCCGCTTTCCATCTGCCGCAGCGTCGCCTTTGACCTCCTGGACTTCCTGACCGGCTGGATCGACATGCTCTGGAGGCTCATCGCCTGATGGAAGCACTGGCGTTCCATCTGGAAAACTTCGAAGGGCCGCTGGAGCTGCTCCTGCACCTGATCTCCCGCCATAAGATGAAGGTCACCGACATCGAGATCGGCGCCCTTCTGACCCAGTACCTCGACTATGTCGGCAGGATGCAGGAGGCAAACCTCGAGATCAGCTCGGCCTTCTTGGAAATGGCAGCCCGGCTGGTCTACATCAAGACCGTCTCCCTGCTGCCGCGGCATGAGGAGGCGGCGGAGCTGAAAAAGGAACTGGAAGGGCAGCTGATCGAGTACCAGCGGGCCAAAGAGGCGGCCAAAAACCTCGCCGCCCTCTACCAGCCGTCGGCGGTCTTTGTCCGCAGGCCGGCGCCGGTCCGTTCCGATCCGGTCTTCCGGGGGACTGCTTCCCCCAAAAAGCTGCGGGAGGCCTACATCCTCGCCTTCGGCAAGGCGGGGAGGCGGCTGCCGCCCCCGGCGGAGGCCTTTAACGGGATTGTCAACCGGCGGTTTGTCTCGGTCACTTCCCGGATCGTCTGGCTGCTGCGGCGGCTCTACCGGGACGGCCGGGCCGAGTACCAGGCCCTCTTCCAGTCGGGGGAGCGGAGCGAGCTGGTCGCGACCTTCCTGGCGGTTTTGGAGCTGGTGAAATCGGGGCGGGTGTCTATCAGCGACGACAACCGGACGGTATTCCTCAATAAACGGCGGGAGGCAGGAGAGAGAAGATGAACTATCAGGCGGCGATTGAAGCCATTTTATTTGTCAGCGGCACACCTTTGGAGGTGGAGCGGCTGGCGGCCGGCCTCGGCATCGACACGGCGGCGGCCCGGGAGCAGCTGCTCCTTTACAGCCAGAAGCTGGAGGAGGAAGACCGGGGGCTCCGGCTCCTCTTCCTCGACGACATGGTGCAGCTTTCCGCCAAGCCCCAGTTTGAACCCCAGATCATCACCGTCACCGACTTAAAGCACGCTTCGCCCCTCTCCGGCGCGGCGATGGAGGTGCTGGCGATCATCGCCTACAACCAGCCGGTGACAAAAGGGTTTATTGAGCAGGTCCGCGGCGTAGAAAGCGGAAATGTCGTCAATAATCTGGTAGAAAAAGGTTTAATTGAAGAGCATGAGCGGCTGATGGTGCCGGGCCGGCCGCTGACCTACCGGACGACTGCCAACTTCCTGCGGGCGTTCGGGCTTTCCTCCCTCGCCGACCTTCCGCCTCTGCCGGCAAACCTGGCGGAGCAGGCAGAGGGGGAGGAAACGGAAGAGGGATAAATCGGAAAGGGGGCGTTTGCGCTGGCGGTCGTCATCATGGCCGGGAAGATTCTGCTTTACACCGTCCTGGGGCTGCTGGGGCTGCTGGCCCTTTTGGTGGTGCTCATCTGCCTGGCCGATTTTACCCTCCGGGTGCGGTACTGGGACGGGGCGTTTACCGTTTCCGCCGGGGTTTGGCCGGTGACCATCCCGGTTTTCCCGGGGAAAGAGGAACCGGAAACGAAACCGCCCCCGCCGGGTCACCAGCGCCGGAAGAAAGCGGCGCAGAAGGCGAAAAAGGAGATTGAAGCATCACCCGGCGACCTGAAGCAGGATATAGCCGCTCTAAAAGACCTGTTTACCGCCTTTTTCCCGCCGGCGGTGGGGGTTGTCAAAGGGCTGAAGGTGCGGCGGCTCACCCTCCATATCCGGGTCGGCGGCCGGGACGCCGCCGATACCGCGATCCGGTACGGGCAGGTCAACGCCCTCCTCCACGGGAGCGTCGGCGCGGCGTCCAACCTGGTGAGCCTGAAAGCAAAGCATCTCGGGGTATCCTACGACTTCCTCTCCCGGGAGACCAAAACCTATCTGGAAGCCGACCTGCGGCTGCGGGGGGCGCGCATTTTGTG
>CALXKG010000146.1 GCA_944388825.1 uncultured Clostridia bacterium
GACTGAAAATCCCCGTGTCGTTGGTTCGATTCCGACCGGAGGCACCATATGCGGATTTAGCTCATCTGGTAGAGCGCCACCTTGCCAAGGTGGAGGTAGCGAGTTCGAGCCTCGTAATCCGCTCCAATCCGGTGTCATAGCCAAGCGGTAAGGCAAGGGACTGCAACTCCCTGATTCCCCAGTTCAAATCTGGGTGACACCTCCAGAAAATGACTCGCACGCAGGTGCGGGTCATTTTTCTTTTTATTTCCATATACTCCCTGAAAGCAGCCTTTTCGCACCGGATACCGAAAAGACTGCTTTTTTGCTGTCCAAATCATTTACCGGGAAAGGAGCATAACCATGATCGAAATGCAGCACATCAACAAGACCTTTTATGTCCGGCGGCGGGAGGCGGGCCTGAAAAACGCGGCCGCCGCCCTCTTTAAAAAGCGGGAGCCGGTAAACGCCCTTCAGGATATCAGCTTCCGGATCGAGGAAGGGGAGATGGTCGGCTACATCGGCCCCAACGGCGCCGGCAAGTCGACGACCATCAAGGTGATGACCGGCGTCCTGACCCCAGACTCCGGCCTCTGCCGGGTGGACGGGCGGGTGCCCTGGAAGGAACGGAAGGCCCACGCCGCCCATATCGGCGTCGTCTTCGGGCAGCGCAGCCAGCTGTGGTGGGACCTGCCGGTAAACGACTCTTTCGACCTCATCCGGGACATCTACCGGGTGCCGGAAGACCGGTACCGGAAAAACGTCCGGGCGCTTGCGGAAATGCTGGCGCTGGGGGATATTTTAAAGACCCCGGCCCGCCAGCTTTCGCTGGGCCAGCGGGAACGGTGCGAGATCGCCGCTTCCCTGCTGCACGACCCGGCGGTGCTCTTTCTGGACGAGCCGACCATCGGCCTGGACGCCGCTTCCAAGCTGGCGGTACGGGAGTTTATCCGGGAGTTAAACCGCGCCCGCGGGACGACCATCCTGCTGACTACCCACGATATGCAGGATATCGAGGCGCTGACCCGCCGGATCATCCTGATCGGCAAAGGGCGGATCCTGTTAGACGGCGGACTGGAAGCGTTAAAAGCGGCCCTCTCCCCCGTCCGGACCGTCACCGTCTCGGGGCGGGAAAGGGCGCCCGGGGCGGAAATTTCCCTGCCGGAAGGGGCGGCGGTCCGCGGGCGGCAGGGGCAGGGGAACATCCGGCTGACCCTGTCGGCCGATACCCGGACCCTGCCGGTCCCGGCGCTGATCGAAGCCCTTTCCCGCCAGCTGGAATTGACCGACCTTTCGGTCGAAGAGGCGTCGATGGACGAGGTCGTCCTCTCCCTCTACAAAAAATACGAGATTTGAAAGGAGAAAGACGATGCGGCCAAACCGATACAAGCAATACGCAACCCTTTTCCGGGTGCGTTTTCTCACCGGGCTGCAATACCGGGCGGCGGCGCTGGCCGGTATTGCGACCCAGTTCGCCTGGGGCGGGCTGATGGTGCTGCTCTACCGGGCCTTTTACGCGGCGGACCCGTCCGCCTTCCCGATGCCGCTGCAGGCGGCCTGCAGCTACATCTGGATGCAGCAGGCCTTCCTGGCGGTATTTATGACCTGGGGGATGGACGCCTCCCCCATCGCCCTTATCCGGGACGGCGGCGTCTCCTACGAGCTCTGCCGTCCGGTCGACCTCTACTGGATGTGGTTTACCAAAGAATGCGCCTACCGGCTTTCCAAGGCGGCGCTGCGGTGTATGCCGATCCTTCTGTTTGCCGCCCTGCTGCCGGCCCCCTACGGGCTGCGGATCCCGGGGGCGGCGGAACTGGGGCTGTTCCTTGTATCCGGGACGCTGGCCCTTTTTTGCATCGCGGCGCTGGGGCTGCTCATCGACGTCTCGACCTTTTACACGCTGGACGCGACCGGAGTGCGGTCGCTGCTGACAAACGCGGCGGACTTTTTGTCCGGCGGGCTGGTGCCGCTGGCCTTCCTGCCGGCGGAACTGGGGAAATTCCTCACCCTTCTGCCGTTTGCCGGGATGGAGAACACGCCGCTGATGCTCTTTAACGGGCAGCTGGCGGGCCGGGCGGCGGCGGAAGCGCTTTTATTGCAGCTTTTCTGGACGGCTGTGCTGATCGGGGGCGGGCGGCTCTGGATGAAAAAGGCGCTGCGGAAGGTCGTCGCCCAGGGCGGATAAGGAGGTTTACATGGACAGTCTCAAACTTTATTTCCACTATCTCTCCCTTCACCTGCGGGAGCGGATGGAGTACAAAAAATCGCTGCTGCTGGGGCTTTTCGGGCAGTTTATCGTCAGCTTTTCCCTTTTCCTCTCGATCTATTTCCTGTTCCGGCGGTTCCACGCGGTCGCGGGGTTTACCTTTTCCCAGGTGCTGCTCTCCTTCAGCGTCGTGATGATGGCCTTTTCCCTTTCCGAAATTTTCTTCCGGGGGTTTGACCTCTTCCCGCAGATGCTGGGCAACGGCGAATTCGACCGGGTGCTGGTGCGGCCGCGGAGCCCGGTTTTGCTGGTCGTCTGCTCCAAATTCCAGTTGGACCGCCTTTCCCGGGTCTTGCAGGGGGCCGTCACCCTTATATATGCGCTCCCCCGCTGCGGGGTCGACTGGACGCCGGAAAAAGCGGCGGTACTGGGCTTGATGCTGCTCTGCGGGACGGTCGTCTTCTGCTGCCTGTTTGTCTGCGGGGCGGCCGCCGCCTTTTTCACGATCGAGGGCATCGAGTTTATCAATATCTTTACCGACGGCGCCCGGGAGTTCGGCGCCTACCCGATGGCGGTTTACGGCAAAGCGGTGCTTACCTTTACGACATTTGTCATCCCGATCGCCTGTTTCCAGTACTGGCCGGTGGTCTGGCTGACCGGCGGGACGGACGATCTGCTTTACGCCCTCTGCCCGCTGTTTTCGCTCCTGTTTATCTTCCCTGCCCTGCTGCTCTGGAAGTGGGGGGTCCGCAAGTACCAGTCTACCGGGTCGTAAGGCAGAATATAAAAGTTACAAATTGTAAGATTTTGTCAAAAAACAGACGGCAAGTTCATCCCTTTGCCAATATGCCTCCCGCCTGGATGGTGCTATAATGGAAACAGGATGCAGAACAGGAGGTTTTAAAAAGATGGTTGCACAAATACTGGCAGTCGTAATCTTTGCCGTGATGTTTGCCCTGATCGTCTGGGACAAGATCGAACGGCATATCGTCACATTGGGGTGCGGGCTTCTGACGCTGGCGCTGGTGTTCGGGCTGGCGATGCGGGACGGCGGCGCCGTTTGGGAAACGCTCAACATCGGCAGCATTTTCACCCCGGGATTCTGGTATTCCGCCGGCATCAACTGGTCGACGATCCTTTTCATCGCCGGCATGATGGTCATGGTGGAAGGGATGGCCCGGGCGGGCTTTTTCCAGTGGCTCTGCATGAATCTGGCCCGTCTGGTCCACTATAAGCCGGTCCCGCTGTTTGTCACCTTTATGCTCATCTCCGCTTTCCTGTCGATGTTTATCGACAGCATCACCGTCATCCTGTTTTTGGCGGCGGTCACGGTCGAGCTGGGGAAACTGTTAAAAATCGACCCGGTGCCGATGATCCTTTCGGAGATCTTCTGCGCCAACCTGGGCGGCTCGGCCACCATGTGCGGCGACCCGCCCAACATCATCATCGGCACCTCGCTGGGGTACTCTTTCTGGGACTTTCTCAGCAACACCGGCGTCATGGTGGCCATCAGCCTTGTGCTGGTCGTTTTTTACTTCTACTTTATCTTCCGGAAAGAGCTGGCGGACGCCGCCGGCGGCTTTACGCCGGAAAACCTGCCCGACCCGAAAAGCGCCATCCGCAACCGGCGGGATTTCGCCGTCAGCAGTGTGATCTTCGCCTGCGCGGTGGTGCTGCTGGTCACCCATGCCCAAACCGGGCTGACCGTCGCCTTTATCGGGATGGCCATCGCCCTGGTCACGCTTCTGGCTTCCGGGCGGCATATGCTGTTTTTGCTGCAGCGGGTCGACTATAAGACGCTTCTGTTCTTCGTCGGGCTGTTTGTCGTCGTCAGCGGCCTGGAGCAGACCGGCGTGCTGGAGATCGTCGCCGGGTTTATCGGCAATGTCAGCGGCGGCAACCTCCGGCTGATGGTCGCGATCATCATCTGGCTGTCGGCCGTCGCCAGCGCCTTTATCGACAACATCCCCTTCGCGGCGACGATGCTGCCGGTCATCCGGAGCCTGGCGGCCGTACAGGGGATCGACCCGGCAACGCTGGCCTGGGCGCTGTCGATGGGGACGGATATCGGCGGCAGCGCGACCCCGATCGGCGCGTCCGCCAACGTCGTCGGCCTTTCGGTGGCGGCGAAAAACGGCCACTTTATCGGCTGGGGCAGGTACTGCAAGGTCTCCGCCCCGGCGACAGTCATCGTCGTGGCGGTGTCGATGCTGTTCATGTTCGTCCGGTACTGTTAACAAGGGGAGGTCCTTATGGATAAACAGGTTATTGTCAGCATCAGCCGCGAATTCTGCAGCGGCGGCCATCAGATCGGCGAAGCCGTCGCCAAAGCCCTGGGGATGGGGTTCTGCGACCGGAATATGCTGGACGAGATCGCCCAGCGGAAAAACATCCGGATCGAGTATCTGGAAAAGTACGACGAAAAGCCCCGGAACCTGCTCCTTTCCAGGCGGGTGGGCGCTTTTTCCAATTCGATCGAGGATATCATCGCCGAAATGCAGTTTGAGTACCTGCGGGACCGGGCCGCCAGCGGGGAGTCCTTCGTCGTCGTCGGCCGGTGCGCCGACAGCGTTTTGCGGGGCCGCAAATGCCTGATCCCGGTCTTTGTGATGGGCGACGAGGAAGATAAGATCGCCGAGGCCTGCCGCCGCTACAACATCAGCCGGGAAGAAGCGGCCGCCAAGATGCGCCGCCACGACCGGGCGCGGAAACAGTACCATAACCGCTACAGCGAAGGCAAGTGGGGGGATTCCCGCTGCTACGACCTGTGCATCAACAGCAGCAGGCTGGGGATCGAACAGACGGCCGTCCTGCTGACCGAGTATATCCGCCAGCGTGCGGCGCGGTTTTAAATCCAATACCATCAAAACGCCATAAGAAGAAAACGGGCCTGCGCTTCAGCCTGAATGTGGAAAACAGGTTGAAACAGGTGAAAAACTCCCCCGCCGGACGGCAGAAACGCCGTCCGTACGGGGGAGTTTTTCACATTCGGGCTTGAAAACGGAGGACTTTTACGCCTCCCGCAGCCCCAGCCGGACAAACTGCTCCGCCGGCGCGCCGTGTTCTTCCAGCGCCTGCGCCAGCATTTCCGCCATCCGGGCCTCCAGCGCCGGGTCGGAAAGGGGGTGCAGCTGGTCGTTGTCCTGCCGGATGTCGAACAGGCGGGAAGTCCGCAGGTCGGGATCCGGCTTCATGCCCGCCTTTTCCATCAGCGGCGCCACCGCCCGGTTGACCGCCGCCTGGTCGATCCGGTAGACCGGCATCCCCGCCCAGGGGAGATAGTCCCCCGCCGTAAGCGCCCCTTCCGGCAGACCTTTCCCCAGATACCGCGGGAAGGTGGTCAGAATCGAGCCGTACCAGTAAAGCGGCGCGTTGTCCGGCACGGCCGCCCGGAAATAGGTGTAATGCCCGTCGGTGATGTTGACCGGCTGGCCGAACCAGCCGTACAGGGCGCAGTCCCGCACCTTCTCCGTTTCCCCGCGGAGCAGGGGCAGCAGGTCCCTGCCGTGGATCGGGTAAGGGATGCCCGCCCGCTCTTTCTCCGCCCCGTGCCAGGCAAGCAGGGTCGGGAAAAGATCGATATTCTGGGTGACGGCGTCCACCCGCTCCCCGGCCCGCTTATCCCCCGGCAGGTGGATAAACAGCGGGATCTGGGCCATTTCATTCCAGGCATGGAAAACGTTTTTGCCGGTGCGGCGGTGTTCGCCCAGCATATGCCCGTGGTCGGAAGTGAAGACGACCAGCGTATCCTCCCAAAGGTTCTGCCGGTCCATCTCGTCCAGCAGTTTGCCCAGCCACTTATCCGCCATCGACAGCGACGCCATATACCGGTTCCGCAGGTGGCGGATCGCCTCCGGCGTCTCCTGTTCGCCCAGCTCGGCATACCGCGGCCAATCATAAAATCCCTCATAGTCGTCCGGGTACATCCGGATAAACTCTTCCGACGCCTCAAACGGCTCGTGGGGCGCGAATGTCTCCACATGCAGCAGGAAGTCGTCCGCCCCCTCGTTGTCGCGGAGCCACTGGGCCGCCGCCGCAAAGGTTTTGGGGGTCGGGTAGTCGGCATCGGAATGGTAGAGGATGCGGTTTAAGATGTTCTGCCGGTTGACCCGCCCGGCGGACGCTTCCGGCAGGCAGGGCCCGTTTACCCGGGAAACATAGGGGTCGTTTTCCTGCCCGCGGAAGAGCTCCCAGGTGTTATACTGCTGCATATACCCTTCCCCGCCCACTTCGGCATAGTGGTAGTGGTCGGTGGCCAGATGGGAAAAGACCCCGTGCTGCCGCAGCAGGGCCGGGAGGGTGACGTCAAAGGGCTCGACCGGCCCCCAGTTCCGTTCCAGAAAGTTCAGCCGCCCGGTCAAAATGTCCCTTCTCGCCGGCATACAGGGAGCGGAGCCGATGTAATGCTGGTCAAAAACCATCGAACGGGCCGCCAGCCGGTCCAGGTTGGGGGTGATGGCGGGGGAATCCGGGTTATAGGCGTGGAGCATCTTCCGCTGGAGGGTGTCCATCAGGATCAGTATCGTCTTCATCTTATCCGTCCTTTCTCAGGCAAATATGCCTCTCCCTTTCATTATAGGGGGGAAAAGGGAGAGGCACAATGGAAAAATCTGCCGAAATTTTGCGTTATCCTTTGATCGAACCGATCATGACCCCCTGGGTAAAATACTTCTGGGCAAAGGGGTAGATGCACATCATCGGGATGGTCGAAACGATCATCAGCGAATACTTCATCGACTCGGCCAGCCCCTGGATCTCCAGCGCGCTCTCAGCGTCGGAGGTGTCGGACGCCGCCGTCTGGGCGGTGATCAGGATATCCCGCAGGATGATCTGCAGCGGGTACAGCTCGTCGCTGCTGAGGTAGAGGAAGGCGTTGAAGTAGCTGTTCCAGTGGACCGTCGCATAGAACATCACCAGAACCGCCAGAATCGCCTTGGACAGCGGGATAACGATCGACAGGAGGAATTTAAAGTCGCTGCACCCGTCCATCTGGGCCGCCTCCAGCAGCTCCCGGGGGATGTTGGCCGAAAAGAAGGTGCGGGCGATGATCATATTGTAGGCGGAGATCGCCGCCGGAAGGATCATCACCCACCGGGTGTCCAACAGGTGCAGGTCCTTCATCAGCACATAGTTCGGGATCATGCCGGCGTTGAAGATCATCGTAAAGGTGAACAGCACCATCACCACTGAGCCGCCTTTTAGCTCCTTCCGGGAAAGGGGGTAGGCCGCCAGCACCGTCATGACGATGTTGACCGCCGTCCCGGCCGTCGTGTAAAAGATCGAGTTTATAAAACCGGTCAGCACCCGGTCGTTGGAAAAGATCCGGTTATACCCTTCCAGCGAAAAGCCGACCGGGAAAAAGACCACCTTCCCCGCCAGCACCGAAAAGGGGTCGGAGAAGGACGCGCTGACAATGTAGATCAGCGGGTAGAGGGTGATAAGGGTCAAAAGCCCCAGGATAACATAGACGACGATGTAAAAGATCCGGTCGTCCAGCGGATCTTTCACTTTGGTCTTATGGATTACGGCCTTTGTCATATCTCCGCCCCCTTACCACAGGCTGGTGCCGCCCATCCGTTTGGTGACGGCGTTGACCAGCAGGATCAAAATCAGGTTGATGACCGAATTGAACAGCCCGATCGCCGCGCCCAGCGAAAAATCGCCGCCGGTCGGGCCGAGGGAGACTTTGTAGACATAGGTCGAGATGATCTCGGAAGTCGTCAGGTTCAAGTCGTTCTGCATCAGGTAGACCTTTTCAAACCCGACCGTCATGATCCGCCCGGCGTTCATGATCAGCATGATCGTCGCCGTCGGCAGGACGGTCGGCAGGTCGAGCACCAGCACCCGCTTAAACCGCGACGCGCCGTCGACGATCGCCGCCTCATGCAGCGCCGGGTCGACCGCCGACAGGGCGGACAGGTAGATGATCGAGCCCCAGCCCACCTCCTGCCAGACCCCCGACCAGACATACAGGTGGGGGAAGGCGGAGGCTTTGGAGAGGATATCCGGCGCCTGCTGGCCGGTCAGGGCGGTGTAGACAGTCCCGTAAAGGCCGATGCGGGAGTTGAACATCTGCAAGATCATCCCGACGATGACAATGACCGAGATAAAATGCGGGATATAGGTCACCATCTGGACAAATTTCTTATAGGCGGCTTTCCGCACGACGTTCAGGGAAAGCGCCAGCACGATCGGCAGCGGGAAACTGGCGACCAGCGAATAAAGGGAAATAAGCAGCGTGTTTTTCAGTACCCGGGTGAACTGGTAGGAGGTAAAAAAGCGCTCGAAGTTTTCAAACCCGACCCACGGGCTGCCCCAGATGCCCTGCCGGATCTTGAAGTCCTTAAAGGCGATCTGGATGCCGGTCATCGGCAGATAACAGAAGATGAAAAGCCAGATGACCGGCAGCAGCAGCATCAGGTAAAGCTGCCAGTTGTTTCCATACTGCTTTTTAAACCGGGCCAGCCGCCGGGCCCGGCGCGCCTCTTTGGAAAGGGGGGTTGCTGCGGTCACGGGAAACCCTCCTTTACTCCGCGTTCATCCGGTCGTAGGCGGCCTGGTAGACGGAAAGGAGGTCGGGAAGCCCCATCGCTTCCAGCTCGTCCAGATAGTTCTGCCACGCGGAATCATCGTCGATATCCAGATCGCCGGTGATAAAGCGGGCGATGGATTCGTTGACATAGTCGATGATGGTGGTGGTCGAGTCGGAGATCGCGTCGGCCTCCTCCGAGGTGAAGATCAGGGTGCCGGTGACATATTCCGGTTCCTTGCCGCGGTAGTAAGGCACCGCCTGGGTGACCTGATACTGGGTGTTGCCGACGTCGCCGTCCCACGCCTGCCCGACGATCAGTTCTTCCGGCGCGTAGGTGGGATAAGACCCGTGCCACCATACATTGGTCTGCGCCGCCCAGTCTACAAGCGGCTGTAAAACGGCGTCGTACCCTTCCAGCATCGAGACCTGCGTCCCGTCTTCATTCAGGATGCAGTCGACGCCAGGCTCCCCAAAGCGGGCGCGGACCGACACGTCGTAGGAGAGCAGCGCGTCGCAGAGGGCAAAGGCCGCGCCGGGGGTGTCGCAGGAATCGGTCATCAGCATATGGGCGGTGGCGGTCGTCGGGAAGTAGTTGGCCCAGGAAACGCCGTCCGGGCCGGAGATCGGGTTCATTGGGACGTAATCCGCCGCTTCATCGGTGTTGATACTCAGCCCCATCCCGATCGGCACGCCCAGCAGGCTCCCTTCTTCGGTATTCAGCACCGAGATATAGCCGTTGTTGTCCTGGGTAAAGGCGACCGGGTCGTATAACCCTTCTTCACACAGCCGGTTCATATACGAAAGGCCTTCCCGCCATTCATCGGTGGTAAAGGGGGTCGAAAGGGTCTTCCCATCCTCGGAAACGTTGGTGCGGACCTGGCTGTCGCCGACGCTGGGCCGCCCGTTATAAATAAAGGCGTTCATGATCCAGTCGTACGCCCGCGTATTGGCCCCGTTGGTCGAACCGGAAAGGCCGATCTCATCCGGCTTGCCGTTGCCGTTGGGGTCCCCTGTCACAAAGGCTTTGAGGACAGCCTCCAGTTCGTCCGTCGTTGTCGGGATGTCCAGCCCCAGCGTATCCAGCCATTTTTTGTTGATCCATGCCCGCTGGGAGTAGCTGTTGGGCAGCGACTCGATGATATTCGGGAAAGCATAGATATGCCCGTCCGGCATCGTCAGCTGCTTCCGGTAAAGGGGCGTCTCGTCGATGATGTCCTTATAGTACTTGGAGTAGTTTTCGATATAATCGTCCAGCGGGAGGATGGCCCCTTCGCTGCCCCACTCATAGACGTCGATGCTGGAGAACCCGTTCATGCCCAGAATATCCGGCAGTTCGGTGCCGGAAGAGATCATGACCCGGATTTTGGAAAGGGCGTCTGCCGCCGGGTACAGTTCCCATTCGATCTCGATATTGAGCAGGTCTTCCAGATAGTTGGTCATTTTGTTGTCGTCGTAATCGGTAATCAGCGGGTCCTGATAGCAGCCGATTTCCAGCGTCGTCGTCTCTTTGCAGGTAATATAATCCCCGTCAAAGTTTAAATTGTCGTAATCGGGACAGACAAAATCCTCTGCCGCTGTTTCCGCGCCTTCGCCAGCCCCCGGGGCCGCCGCGCCGCCGCTGGACGACGCGCCGCTCGAAGCGGTCTCATTCCCGCCGCAGGCGGCAAGGGAAGCGGCGGACATCGCCGCCAACAGGACCGCAAGGATCTTTTTCATTTTCGCTGTTTTCATCTGTCTCTTCCTTTCTGTTTCAAAAGTTTTTCCGGAGGCATCCGGCCTCCGTTCCGGCTGTATCCAGCATACCATACCCACCCGGCGTTGTATATTGGAAACGACAGAAAATTTCTGGAAATTTTCCAGATTTTAGGTAAACTGCTACCATGAATTTTTCCAAAAGGCGGAAAATCGAGCTGTATCCCTTCTTTTTTGTTTACTTTCCCCAGATTTTATGTATAATAGACATAAGCCCACCGGCAGTTTCCGTTATCTGCCCGTTGCAGCAAAAGGGGGATACGATATGAAAATAAAGAGATGGCGCGCACTGTTCCAGCATCACGATTTCCTGCTGCAGTTCCTGCTGCCATACCTGTGCATCCTGCTTTTATTCATCCCGCTGACCATCTTCACCACCAACCGGCTGCTGAACGCCGCCACCCGGCATACCGCCGATATCGTCTACCAGGAGCTGGAACGGACCGCCGACCTGTTCGACCGGCAGTTCTCCGAAATGCGGGACCTCTCCTATACCCTCGCCAAAGACCCGTCGGTGGTGGCGGCCGGCAGGCTCCCGCCGCCGGAAGAGATCACCCCGCCGGACTATATCGACCTGATGACGCTGGAGGAGGACATCGCCCGGTATTACCAGTCGAGCGATTCGATCGAAGGGCTGTCCCTCTGGTTTGACCGGAGCGAGATCGCCCGGATCGGCACCACCTTTTTAACCGCCGACCATCCCTCCTACCTCAGCCAGTACACCTACAACGGGCAGAGCTACGCGGAATTTTTCTCCGGCTTTTACCATTCCGGGCAGCTGGACGCGCTCATCAAGGCAGACGTCCAGCTGTACAATACCACCCGGGAGGACGTGCTGCTCTACTGCGTCAATCTGGACATCCTCTCGGGCGGGAACCTGGGCGTCTGCGCCTTCTACCAGTTGAACCTCTCTTCCCTCGACCGGCTGTTTGCCTTTTTCGCCGAAAAATATGACGCAGCGATCCGGCTGGACAGCGCCGACGGGGAAACGCTCTGGCAGGCCGGGGATACCGGTAAATTGGAAACGCTTACAGACGACCCCGTCCTTTCCGGCATCCGGCTGCGGGACGGGGAATTTTCCGCCGCCACCGCCCGGACGCTGTTTTCCACCCGCCTGCTCGCCCCCGCCCGGCAGACGGAAACCAGCCGGATGGGCTGGGTCCTGGTCACCATCAACGCGGCCGCGATCCTTCTAAGCCTGGCCCTGTCGGTCATCTCCTCCCACCGGTTTGCCTCCCCGCTGCAGAAGACCTTCAACGTCCTCGGCCGGAAAGAGGGGACCGCCCGCCACAGCCTGGACCAGCTCTGCCGATCGGTCGAGACGCTGGTCACGTCGGAACAGCAGCTGGCGCAGAAGCTGGAGTCGGAACGGGATATGCGGAAAATGGGCCTGTTCGGTTCCCTGCTCCTGCAGGCGGGCCCGCTGCCGGAAGAATTCATCCGGCGGGAAAGCCAGTCCCTTGGCATCGACCTTTCCTTCCCGTATTACGCCGCGGTCTACTGCGCCGCCTCCGCCGCGCCGGACGGTTATCCGGACGACTCCGGCAAAAACCGGCTGGCCCGGCAGACGATCGTCTCCCAGGCGCTGTCGGAAACGCTCGCCCGCTCCCTGCCCGGCCTGCTCTATATCTACAAATACCAGGAAGACCGCTATATCCTCGTCACCGGCCTGGCGGACGAAAGCCGCGCGCAGACCGTCCAGGCGATGGAAGAAACGGCGCGCTCCTTAAAAGAGGCGCTCGGCATCTCCTTCCGCTGCTGCGTCGGGATGCCGGTCCCGATCGGGCTGGTCTCCGAATCTTTCCAGCTCGCCTGCTTTGTGATGGAGCACGCCCCGGACGCCCGGGCCGTCCGGCTGGTTGACAAAAAGGACTATCCCCGGCAGTGGGAGTACAACACCGAAATCGAACACGCGCTGATCCAGAGCTGCCTTGCCGGCAACACCCGGCAGGTGGAAGCGCTGCTCGACCGGATCTTCGGCGGCATCTCCGACTTCAGCCCGATCAACCTCTATCAGATGACCTACAGCTTCCGGGGGACCATCCTGCGGATACTGTCCAACTTTCCCGGCGCCAATATCCTCCCGGCGACGGCCCAGTCCCAGCACCTGACCGGCTGCCGGAACTTCGACGAGCTGCATACGGCCGTCCGGCGGATCATGCGGTCGATCTGCCTGCTCATCCAGAACGAGAAAAACGCGAAACAGGAAAACCTCTACCGGCAGATTTTGGACTATATCGCCCGGTCGTACGCCGACCCGGATCTGACCCTGACCCGGGTGGCCGACCATTTCCATCTGAACGAAAAGTACCTTTCCCACTTTTTCAAGGAGACCGGCGGGACCAATTTTTCGGCGATGGTCGAAAAGATCCGGATGGAAAAGATCATCCAGTATATGCGGGAAACCGACCTGCCGATCAGCGAGATCTGCCTCCGGTGCGGCTATTCCAGCAGCAATTCCTTCTACAAGGCCTTTAAGCGGATCTACGGCGTCAGCCCCAACAGCTACCGGCGGCAGCTGTAAAAAAACGACAAAAAACGCCTTCCCGGGGCTGTCCCGCCCGGGAAGGCGCTTTTTCATTTCAGGCCGGGTCAAGTCCGGATCCGGAACCGCCCCGGCGCAAACCGGTAGACCAACAGGCAGGCGATCCCGCAGTAGGCGGCGCAGAAGAGGATGCAAAGCCCGCCGAACCAGTAAAGCGGGACCTCCAGCCGCATACAGAAAAAGGCGGCGAAATAGGTCAGGCTGCATACCATCGCATAGGCGGGGCTCTTCATCTCGGTCCCGGCGTTATAGGGCTGCATCAGGTAATAGAGGACCAGGTAGTGGACCGAAAAGAAGACGCTGAGGGCCAGCAGGGCGAGGATAAAGACCAGATAGCCCAAAATTCCCAGTCGGCAGCCCGCCAGTGCGGCGATCACCGCCAGCCCCGCCGCCAGCACCCCCGCCGGCAGCAGATTGACCGCGATGATCCCCCGCAGCCGGATCGCGAACAGCCGCAAAAGCGGCCGCGGCGCTTTAAAGCAGGGGTAGGTGAGCAGGCTCCGGTCGCAGTTGAAAAAGAGCGCTTTCGTAAACCCCGACCCGCGGTTTACCGCGTACATGATAAAGACCAGGTAGGGCAGCGCCCGGGGGAGCAGCGCTTCGATGACCGGGCGGGCCGCCTCCCGCGCCCCCGGGATCGCCAGCAGCGCCCCGGCCCCAAGGCAGGCGGCGATGGCGAAGACCGCCGTCTGCCGGAGGGAAGCCTTCCACAAAATCTTCCGGTGGCGTTTGACAAAGAGGTCGTTTAAATAGGCGAGGCCCTTCTTCCGGCTGGTGGCCGACAGGTTGTCGATGAGGCTGGCCTGCTGCTTCTGGCCGGCGGCCGCGGCGGAATCCATCTGCTGCATCGACCGGGCGGTCAGCTGCTGGACGATCTCCCGGTAGCGGCGGAAGGAGAAGACCTTCCGGACCGACAGGGCGCCCGCCAGGGCAAACGCCCCCATCAATCCGCATACCGCCTCCGCCGGGATCACAAACCCGAAGACCGGCGGCAGGTACCCCGCCGCCAGAAGCAGGACGACGGCCAGCCAGAAGATTTTCCCCAGCCGGTTCTCGTTGTAGGCGAGGCCCTTCCGCTCATAATCAAACAACGACCAGGCGGCGACCGCCAGCTTATACCCCATGACCCCCAGCGGCAGCAGGACGCACCCCCACGCCGGCAGCCCGTCCCGCAGGCCGAAATAAAAGGCGAACGGGACAGAGCCCGCCAGGATGCGGAACAGGTCGTAGGCGTAACGGTAGAGGACATAGCGGTTGGCGTCCATCCGCATCAGGATAATCGCGTAATATTTGTCCCGGGAGGGGTCGAACAGGCTGGTGTTGGTAAACCCGCCGATCAGCGTGAGGAACAGGAAGACATGGGCAAACGCGTCCCCCGCCGCCGAACGGCTGCACGCCATCCCGACGTAAACGGCGATCAGGCCGTAATAAAGCCCCTTGCCCAAAAAGATGGAGACGACCGCCCAGAGGGCGGAAACAAGGTTCGCGAAAACCTTAAACGCCTGGACATAGTAGAGGTCCTCCGGCAGCAGCTTTTTCAAAACCGGCAGGCTGCGCAGCGCGTAGAGGATGCTGTTGACCCGGTAGGTATTCCGCAGCCGGAAGGCGATCTGGAGGGTTTTATCCATTTCCCGCGCCCCCTTCTTCCCGCAGGGCGGAAATGATCTTCGCCTTAAAGGCGTCGTCCCCGAGGTTTTCCCGGTCGATCTCCTCCAGCTCACCGTGGCTTAAAAGGACGATCTCATCGCAGAGGTCGAGGGCAAGGTCGAGGATATGGGTCGAGAAGATGACCGTCCGGCCCGCCTTGACCTCCCGCAGCATCCGCTTCATCTCCTCCGACGCGACGACGTCCAGCGAGGTGAGCGGTTCGTCCAGCAGCAGGACCGGCGGGTGGATGATGATGCTCGCCAGCATCTGCATCTTGTTCTTCATCCCGTGGGAATAGTCCTTCATCAGCCGGTCGCGGTCGGCGGGCTCGATGCCGACGTAGTCAAAGTAGGTGTCGAGCGGCTGGGGCTTATCCAGGGAGGCGGCGTTGATATCGAGGAAGAATTTCAAAAATTCCCGCCCGGTCAAAAACTCCGGCACCGTCGGGGTCGAGAGGACATATCCGATGTCCTCCGGACGGGACGGACGGCGGACGCCCCCGTCTGAAAAGCAGACTTCCCCGCTGTCCCGGGGGATATCGCCGTTCAGGCAGTTGAAAAGGGTCGTCTTGCCGGCGCCGTTGCGGCCGAGCAGGCCGTAGATCTTCCCTTCGTCAAAGGTAAAGCTGACGTCTTTTAACACCTCTTTTTTGCCGTAGCTTTTGGAGAGGCGGTCGATGATAAACTGCATAATAACCTCCGGATGGATGTTTTTCTGAAAAAAACAAACAATATAAACTTTCCGAGCGTTTAGCCAACGTTTCGAGGACCGGCCTTCCACGGCCGGTCTTATGCGGAAGGTGCGGACGCCTCACGCCGCGTCGAATATGGGATTGTCAAGGGGCTGGCTCCTTGACCGGATTCCAAAGGCAGCGCCTTTGGCGGATTCTCAAGGCAGCGCCTTGAGTCGCTGCCTTAAGGGCAGCGAAATAAACATTCAATGCTTGAAGTATTCTGAAAAGCACTCTATAACAGCGAAGTTTCCGCGGCTATTGTAGCATACGGTTCCCCTTAAAACAAGGCGGTTTGCAAAATCTAAGGAAAAACCGGCAAAAATTAAGGCTTACATCTCCTTTTCCAGCCGCACCCGCCAGTAAACGGCGTACCCGTGTACAAACAGGTAGGCGGCCACCAGCAGCAAAAGCGGCGCCAGCCCGATTTCCATAAACCCGAATACAAAGACCAGCGCCCCGTACAGGTAGCTCATCAGGTCAAAGGCTTTACCCTTGGCGGCGTTCCCGATCATGACGTTGCGCTCGTCCTTCCGCTCGATCTCCAGCTGCCGCGCGGCGTCCGGCGCGTTTTTGACCGCCCGGAAACTCAATAGCATCCCGGCCCCATGGCCAAAGACCCCGCTCCCCAGCCCGACCATCAGGTAAAAAGCCGTCCGGGCCGCCCCTTCCGGGCAGGCCCGCAGCAGCATAAGCCCCGCCGCCATCCCGGCCAGCCCGCCGGCCGCCAGCAGCCGGTAAAACCCTTTCCGTTTCATCCTTCATCCTCCTCGTAGATAAAAATCTCCTCGATCTGCATCCCGAAATAACGGGCCAGCTTGAACGCCAGCAGGATCGACGGGTTATACCGCCCGTTTTCCAGCGACCCGATCGTCTGCCGGGACACCCCCAGCGCCGACGCCAGCTCTTCCTGCCGGATGCCGCGGGATTTGCGGATCTCTTCCAACCGGTTTTTCATCGGGCGCGCGTCCCCCTCCTTCCAAAATGTAAAGTTCGCTTTCCATATTGCCAGTATAGCAGACGGCGGGCAAAATGTCAAGCAAACTTTCCATTTTAAGTTTATTTCCCCATTCTTCCCGTTTATTTCTGTCATTCTTGTTCATCTGACAGAATTTCGGGGCGCTTTTTCGTAGAAAATATAAAAATTACGCAGAAAGTGCGAAGATTCTGTACAACAATGGCAAAGGATGGTATACTTAATATAGGGGCTATAGTCCCAGTCGGAAGGGGGAGGCAAAAAACCGTTCCGCCCGGAAAGGCGGATACACGACCCCAACGGAAAGGAAGGATTGCGATGAAACAGGCGTTGCTGGTTGTTAGCTGCGGGACGTCCGCCCTGACCGGCCGGACGGACATCGCACTTGTCGAAAAGGCGCTGGCAAGCGAAGCGCCCGGGCGGGATTTTTTCCGGGCCTTTACCAGCCCGGAAATACGGGAAGAGCTGGCCCGGCAGGGGGAGTGGGTGCCTTCTGCCGCTGAAGCGCTGGACGAACTGGAACATAGAGGATACCGCGACCTGCTGATCCAGCCGGCCCAGCTGTTCTGCGGGTCAGAGTACGGCAGGCTGGCCGAACAGGCGGAGCGCCTTGCCGCGCGGTTTGACCGGCTGATTGTCGGACGGCCGCTGCTGTCCGACCATGGAAACCTGCTTGCGCTGGCGGAAGCGCTTTTCCGCCGCCACGGAGGGGACAAACGGTGCGCGTCGGTTTTTTTCGGCCACGGTTCGCCCACCCTCGACGGGATGGTCTACCCGGCGCTGCAGACCGCCCTGCGGCTGATCGGCTGCGAAGACGGCTTTGTCGGCACCCAGGCCGGCTGGCCGGGGTATGAAGAGGTGCTGCGGCAACTGATCGCGGGCGGGTACCAGGCGGTCAAACTGGTACCGGTGCTGCTGGCAGCCGGCGGCCCGGTCTTTCAGGAGATGGCCGGGGACGGTCCCGGCAGCTGGAAAACGCGGCTGAAAGAGGCCGGGTTTTCTGTCTGCGCCGCCACCCAGGGGCTGGGGACGCTGCCGGAGGTGCAGCAGATCTTCCGCACCCAGCTGCGGCGGATGATGATGCAGGAAGGGATCCGGGAATGACGCGGCCCGCAAAAGGGCAGGATACGCCAAAAAACAACAGAAGCCGCCCGAAATGGGCGGCTTCTTCCGGTTTAATCCATGGCGTAAAAAGCGGATTACTTCTGATTCGGGAACATCAGGCTGCGGATATACCGGATGGTATACTCGACGCCCCAGTCGCCCTTCTCGCCAAACCAGGTGCGGGAATGCGGCTCGATCGCGAGGCAGCCGTCGTAGCCCTGCTTGTAGAGGACGGCGAAGAAAGCGGGCCAGTTGATCGAATCGAGGCCGGCGGGCGGGTTGTCGTAATGGTTGACAGCGGGCATGAATTCCTTGAAGAGGAGGTCCTTCAGCTCCGGATGCTCCTTGACCAGCCCCATGACCTTCCAGGCGTTGGGCTCGTTGGATTCACCCAGCTGGACGACGCCCTTGATGTGGACGTAACCGAACCGGTCGCCCCATTCAAAGGCTTCCCGCATATAAGCGCCCTGGTCGCCGCCGTGGACAAAGCTGTGGGAGGGGTCATATTTGATGGTCAGGCCGGGAACCTCGTCCAGCACCAGCTTCCACTGCTCCGGGGTGCGGATGTAGTTATCGCCCATGCAGCAGTTGACGATAGAGGTTTCCATCCCGGCGTCCTTCGCCGCCGCGACGATCTTGTTGAGGACGTGGATCGCGGCGGTGATGTTTTTATAGTAGCTCAGCTCCGGCACATAGGCGACGCTGCACAGATAGCGCTTCGCGCCCAGCTCGCGGGCCATTTCGATGACCGCCTGGACGTTGGACCACTCTTCGTCGTTGATCGAGCCGTCGGCGTTGAGGATATGGCTGGCCCAGCGGCCAACCGCCTCGACCGGCATATTGTTGCGGGCGGAGGCCTCTTTCAGGGCGGGAAGTTTGGCGCGGAGCTGGTCGACCGGCTCGCCGAAGAAATCGACGGGGTTGAGGTCCAGTTCGGCGAAATCAAGGCCGAGGGCCTTTAAATGGTCGAACTCTTCCGGCTGCGGGCGGATGATCATACCAAGTTTCATAATCAGGGACTCCTTTCGTTGTTGATGTAAACGATTACATCT
>CALXKG010000147.1 GCA_944388825.1 uncultured Clostridia bacterium
ATTAAATCACATTTTTTCCGGCGGCATGTACGGCGGAAAAAATACCTTGATCGGGACAAGTGTCGACCGTAGGCAGGCTGTCAGTCCCGATGTTATCTGTCGAAAAACTTGTTTTTCGACAGTCTCACCGCCCTTCCGGGCGGAAGAGCGGTTTTTTCACCCGGAAAGGGCGGTTATACGATCAAAACAGGCGGTTTAGTGCTGGATCTCGACCTCGCCGAACTTAAACTTCGGCGCATATGCCTTATACGCTTCGATCAGCTTGTCGTCGTGGTTGTGGCGGACCTCGCACTCGACGTCAAAGATCATGCAGGCCTCGTCGCCCGGCTTGCAGGCCGGCCACTCGGGCAGGGAAGCGTCGTTGGGGTTGCCGTAGCGGGCAAAGTTGACCCAGGCGGAGAACATCTGGTGCTCCAGCTTGTCGGAGACGCCGGGGCGGTTGCAGACCGGGACCAGTTCGGTGTTGTGGAAGACGAACGGGATCTCGGAGCAGTGCCAGGGGCCGACCCCTTCGTCCATCGGGAAGTCGTAGGTGAAGAGGTAGGAATAGGTCGGGCTCTCGGGATGGGTAGCCTTCAGGGCCGCGAACCGTTTGGTCGGCGCGCGGAAAGCGGTGTCCATCGGGATCAGGTCGCAGAGGTTCTTGCCGGGGTAGGCCTTTTCAAACAGCTCGATCATCTCGTCGGCGTGGGCCTCGCCGAAATAACCGGCGACCATCTCGCGGGCCTCGGCGGTGGTCATCGTATTGCGGTGGGGGTTGCCGGGGCCAAAGCCCATGAACTCGTCCAGCACGGTGCCGATCATGACCGGGATGGTCTTGGCGTGGTCGGTGAAACCGACGGCCAGCGGGTCGCCCAGATAGAAATCGTTGGGGGCAGGGTTGCCGCCGACATATTTGCCGGCCTTCATCAGCGCCGGGGAAACCTTATTATAAGCGGCGGCCATCTGTGCGTAGGGGATGGTCTCCAGCTCTTCGACGTCTTTCAGCCCCAGCTCTTTCATCATCGCGGTGACGATCTCGGTGCCGTCGGCCGGCTCGTTGCCCACAAAGCCGTCCAGCAGGCCCGACTGGATGATGCCCTTGTGGAAGAGGCCGTAAGCGGCCGGGGTCTGCATCAGCGTCCAGACCTTCATGCCGCCGCCCGACTGGCCAAACAGGGTGACATTGTCGGGGTCGCCGCCGAACTGCTCGATATTCTCATGGATCCACTTAAGGGCCGCGACCATATCGGCGTTGCCGGCGTTGCAGGAGTTTTTATACTTCTCGCCAAAGGGAGAGAGGTCGAGGTAGCCCAGGATATTCAGCCGGTGGTTGATCGAAACGACGACGACGTCGCCGTATTTGCTCATGTTGTCCCCGTCATAAGCCTGCTGCTCGATCGAGGAACCGGCCGCGAACCCGCCGCCGTGCAGCCAGACCATGACCGGCTTTTTGGCCGCGGGGCTTAAGGACTGGGTCCAGATGTTGAGGTACTGGCAGTTTTCGTCCATCGGCCAGTAGCGGTGGGGAACCTTCATCTCGCCGGAACCGGGCTTGTCCTGACCGAGCATCGGGCAGACATACCCATAGCCGAGGGCGTCCTTGACCCCTTCCCAGGGCGCGGGCGGGGTGGGCTGCTGGAAGCGCTTCGCGTCGGCATATTTGATGCCGTAGAAGGTGTAGGTGCCGTCCAAAATAAAGCCGCGGAGCTTCCCGGCTTTGGTCTGGACGATCGGTTCGGTGGTGGTGCAGATGAATTGTTTCGCCATTTTGACCGTCTCCTTATCCTTGTTTTTGGGGGCCATTCCCCCGGATTTGTAACTTTATAACAATATTATAACGGCTTTTTGGCGCAATTACAAGTGCCATTTTGCACACCACTGGCATTTTGTTTTTGTGTAAATTGCTTTATATAACCGTTTTGTCCCCGCGCTATCGCAGTAAAACGATTTTGTGAATTTTTCTTGACGGGATAACCCGGCCGCTCCATAAAGCCATATGAAAGCGGCAGCCGCCCGGAGGACACCCTGCGTTTCGTCCTCCGGGCGGCGCTTTTGTGCCGTTTACCGCACTTCCTTGCGCACTTCCTCCATCGTTATCCCCTCTTCCCGGGCGATCCGGGCAAGATCGTCAAACTCCGGTTTGGCCCGGCTGACGCCGTACCCTTCCGAAACCTTCATCCGGACCTCCCCCCAGGGGCTTGCCGCCGCCCGTTCCGCGCGGTTTAGGACATACCGGTCATAGACCGCCCTGCGGATGCCGATGGTCGTCGTATGCTGAAAGATCAGCCGCGCGAATTTTTCCGCTTCTTCCTCTTTACAGAGGCAGTGGAGCCAGACCCCCGGCCGGTTCTTCTTCATCTGCACCGGGGTATAGAAGACCTCCAGCGCCCCGGCTCCGAGCAGCGCCTCCATCGCGAACCCGAGCGCCTCGCCGGTCATATCGTCAAGATTGCAGTTCAGTTCCACGACAGTATCGCCCTTCCCCTCCGTCTCCCCGAGGAAGGCGCGGACGCAGTTGGCCGCCGGGAACGCCTTGGTCCCAATCCCGTACCCGACCTTTTCAGCCGCCATCACCGGCATCGGGACAAACTTCCGGGCAAAGTGCCTGAGAAGGGCCGCCCCGGTCGGGGTGCAGAGCTCCCCTTCGATCTCGCCGCTCCAGCAGGGGACCCCCTGCAACAGATAAGCGGTCGCCGGCGCCGGCACCGGCAATACCCCGTGGGCGCAGCGGACAAACCCGCTGCCCACATGGACGGGGCTTGCCAGCACCTCGTCCGGGGCAATCATATCCATCAGCAGGCAGACCCCGACGATATCCGCCACCGC
>CALXKG010000148.1 GCA_944388825.1 uncultured Clostridia bacterium
GCGGGCTGCCGGTCGGCATCAGCGCCGTTTTCAGCGCGGTAGCGGCGGTCAAGGGCATCCCGATCCAGACGATCTTCAGCCTGTCCGACGTACCGGACTACAAAATCTACCATTCGACCGACTGCCCGATGTGTAAAGCCTGACAGCGTATCGATGCGATCGTCAACAGCTACGGGTATTCCAAGCTGTAAACGCCGCAACCAAAAGGCCCCTTCCGAAACTGGAAAGGGCCTTTTGGTTGCGGTCAGGCTTTGAAAAAACGGTGGCCGTCCAACGTAAACAGGTATTGCAGGCTTGTCTCAAACCAGCTCCCGCCTGTCCAGCGAGGGGCGTAAAAAAAGGTCGCGCCCATCGTCTGGTCGATGTACCGCCCATCCAGCACACTGTCGACCGCTTCCAATGTGACGGCGTCCGGCGGGTTGCGTCTGGAAAACCAGTTGGAGAGCGAGGCGAACTGGTTTTCCTGGGTCAATACCCCATAGATCGTATCGGGAAACGAATCCGAGCGGACGCGGTTCAACACAACCTGTACGATCGCCTGCTTGTGCGGGAGGCTGTAGCCGCCGGCTTCCTGCTGGACGATATACCCCAGCATCTCTTTTTCCTCCAGGGTATAGGGGACGGTCGGCACTGCGTCGGACGCGGATACCGCCTGCGGGAAACCGAAAAACAGCGCGAAAACGCCCATCCATGCGGCCAGATACGGCCGGATTTTCTTAATCATGCAGCTTCCTTCCTTTCCGGATGTCAATTGCCATCCGCTTCCATACATATGAGAAACGGCGGTATAATATGTCCAGGCAGAAGAGGACAAGCTGCTTTTCTTCGTAAAACCGGCCAACGATACAAAAAACAGGCTGTACACCGGGTACAGCCTGTTTGATTTTACAGGGTAGAAACCGTCGAAAAAGAAAAGTCAAAATGCAGCTTTTCTTATACGATCATTCATTCCCCTCGGGAGTCTCTTCCGGATTGTCGTTGGAAGCGACGACCTCGATCTTCGGGGCATCGGTGGGCTCTTCATCCATCGAAACAACTTCAGGCTTCACCTTCGGCTGGGTCAGGACGGCCGGCTTCGCGATCCGGTTGATGTCGCAGACCAGGCCGATAAAGCCGGAGGAAACCATCACATGGGGCGCGGAGGCTTCCGCAAAGAGGACCGGGAAGTCGCGGCCGGTATTGATCTGGACCTCGGTCAGTTTGTCGATCATCTGGTTGGTGTTCATCTCCACCAGCATCAGCTTCTGAGAGATCTTGGAAACCATATTCTCCGCAACCGACTTGACACCGAAGACGGGGCAGACAGCGCGGCCGTTCTGACCGATGAAGGCGGGACGGAACTTGCCGGTCTGCGCATCTTCCTTGGTGGAGCCTTCAGACGCGATCATATAGAATTTGCTCTTGGAAACGCGGATGTTGTGCAACGCCTGGATGGCTCTCGCCTGATCAAGGTAGGGCTTGGCATCCTTCTGGAGCAGCTCGCTGATGACGTAAGAGCACATATGGACGGTGCTGCCGACATATTCCTTGCCGCCCTCATAGACGACAAAACCGAAGATACCGGGGATCATCAGGTTGTTGAGCAGGGTGAAGATATTTGCAAACGGGATTTTCGCCACCAGCGCGGTATCGCCGGAGACACAGTGATAGTTGCGGGCAACCTGCTCGGCGACGATCGAACCGGTCGCGATCCGGATAACCGGCAGCGGGCGCTGCTGGTTCAGAGGGCTGATCATCGGGCGGAGGCGTTCACCCTTCTCCAGTTCCTCCAGCGTCGTGCGGGGGTCAAGGATCAGGTAGCAGTCCCGTTTGCCCTCATACATTGCCTTTGCGATGCCCTCGATCTTCTTCATCAGCTCTGCCTGGGGGCCGGTGAACTGCCGGGCGTTGGCGCCGGGCTTCTTTTCCTGCGCAACGGTCTCCTGGCCGCCTTTGGTCATCGAGATCTTGGGAGCCTCTTCAGCAGCGGTATTCTGCGCGGTATTCTCCACAGCCGCTTCCTCCGCTTTCTTGCCCTTTTTATCTTTATTATTACCGAATAATGCCATGGGTACGTTCTCCATTCCTTGATATTTGGTCTGACTCGCTTTGGAATCAACTCTTTACCTATTGTATCACAAACATCAAAATAAAACAAGTGGGGAACAGGCAAAATAAGCCGTTCCTCGTGAGTTTTCTGTAAATTTTCTGTATAGACGCCCCGTCAATCGAGGGTAATCTCCCAGTTGCAGAGCGGCAGCCACGCATCGTCGGCGAAACTGCGCCCCTGCACCCGGATATAATCCGCATACACCCAGACGGCAAGCCCCTGGCTGTCATAGGTGTCCTGGGTGCCGTCCCAGACGGCCGAGACGACCCCGTCGTGGATATAGCTGACAAAGCCGTCCTCGCTGCGCAGGGCGAGCGTCCCGCTCATCGACCGGTGGGTATGGCCGGAAAAAACAACCGACTCCGGATACCGTTCGATGATTTCCATCAGCTCGGCCGACTGGGCGATATCGCTTCCTTCGAAGGTCGCCGCGACCGTCCCTTCCATCGGCTGGTGGATGAAAATAAAGACCGGCCGGCCGGGGTTTTCTTTAACTGCCGCCGCAAGGGTCTCGTCCAGCCAGGTAAGCTGGGTATCCGAAAGGTTCGCGCGGTCGGGGTCTTCCCCTTCCGCCCCCTCGTTGCCCAGCATGATAAAGGTACAGCCGGCTGTTTCAAAGCTGTAATAGACCGTATCGGTCCCGGTAAGGGCCAGAAAACGCTCCCGCACAGCGGAAAAGTCCGAATCGTTTTTGTCCGAATCGTGGTTGCCAATCGTATAATAGACCGGCGGAAGATCCCGGAACATCCCCTGGATATCCAGAAGGGACTCATACTCCCCTTCCGCCCCGTTATCGGTGATATCGCCGTTGATGACCAGCAGATCCGCGCCGGGGAGGTGCTCGGTAAGCTGAGAAAAAGCGCTCCACAGGTTTGCGTTATTGTGGGAAACCAAGCGCCGGGTAACATGGGTATCTGACAGAACCGAGAAGGTCAGCAGCGGCTCTTCCGTTTCGGCCGGTTTGCGAAGCTCCGGCTGAATGGTGAAAACGGCGGCCGTCCGCCCCGGCTTATCCCCCTCCACCGAACAGGCGAGGACTTCGGTCGCCCCGGCAGGGAAAACCGTGTGGGCCGGGATTTCGCCCGAAACAGGGTAATGGTCCCAGGCGTTTAGGACAAAGAGCGGATCATAGCCCTCCAGCGGCCTGCCGTCCTTTCCCCAGCAAATATAGACCGGCTCGCCGTCCTCAGCGTCCGGACGGCCCAGAAGGCTGATAAAGCCCTGGGCGTCGCCGGGATCGTCCGCATGGGGGTCCGGATCCCAACGGAGAGCCAGCACCCCGTCTTCTTCGACAGTCGAGAAGTCCCAGCTCCCGGCAATATCATACCCGCCGTCGGTAAAAAGGTAAGCGGTATAGTCGCCGGTGTACCGCAGAAAAAGGTTCAATGAACCCCGCATCTGCATCGCGTAAAAGATGCCTTCCCCCGGCAGGCCGTCCGATACCGCCGTCCAGAGGAAACTGTCGTCAACGCCGGGCACCGACCCCCGCTCATAGATGCCGATCCAGGCGTCCTCTTTTAAGTCCAGGCTTTCCGCCTCGATCCGAATCGCAGCCGATTCGCCCAGCTGGAAGGCATCCTGCTCGGCGTAAATGCAGCTGCCGGTTACCCGGTAGCACTCCTGCTGGATCAGATTTCCAAAGAAACCGTAAAGGGATACGGTATAAACGCCCTCTGCGCCGGTGGGCAGCGAAAGGGTCTCGCTGCCCGAGACGCGGCTTTCCAGCAGCGCTTCCCCATCTTCCCCCGTCACTTCCAGCCGGCAGCCGGTAACGCCGTAAAGGCAGACCTCCGCCGCTTTCCCTACCCCCGCCGTTTCGGCGGGCAGTATAAACCCCGGTCCCACAAAGCCGGGAAAACGCAGCCAGGCGAGGACAAAGGCGGCAGCCGCCAGAATCCCCAGCCCGGCCAGAATGAATATGGAATGTTTCCCCTTGTTTTTCATAGGCACTCCCTCTTTGCAGATGAATTTGTCCTACGGATATACTACCATAGTCTGGCGGGTAAAAACAAGGGTTTTACAGATAATTCAGAAGAAAATCGGGAGACGGTCACATTTTTAAAAGCGACAGCATCAGCGAAAGGCCGACTTTCAGGCCGGGCAGCAGGCTTGCCCGGTCAATAAACTCCTGCCGGGTATGGGCTTTGCCGCCGGTGACGACGCCGGGGCAGATAGCCGGGATGTCCATCGACAGCGGGATGTTGCAGTCGGTCGAACCGGCGCCAAAACCGGGGTCAAACCCGGCATACTGCCGGATGACGGCGGACGCGGTCTCTTCCAGTTTCTTCATCTTTTCCGGATCGGGCGTCCCCGAGCAGGGCCGCTCGCCAATCAGCTCGACCTCCACCGGAATGTCCATCGCCCGGTAGGCGTCGACCACCTTTTCAAAGGCGTTTTGCATAAAGGCAAGCCCCTTCCGGTCATCCGAGCGGTACTCATAAAGCATCGAAGCGTTCTGGGCAATCGTATTGACCGAGGTACCGCCCTCGATCAGGCCGACGTTATAGGTCGTCCGGCCAAGTCCGGCGGGGATCTTGATGTCGTAAAGGGTGGTAATCATCGACGCAAGCAGGTGGATCGCGTTGCGGTTGCCAAAGCTCCCGTAGGAGTGTCCCCCTTCGGTCCTGAGCGTCACTTTGTACCGGGCGGAACCGACTGCGCGGTTGCTGACGCCCTGCATATAGCCGTCAAAGGATATGACGGCGGCGACACGGGAACCGAAATCCTTCATCAGCTGACGGCTGCCCTTCAGGTTGCCAAGCCCTTCTTCACAGGAATTGGCGACAAACAAAACCTCGTAATCGGAGGGGATACCCTGCTGCATGAGATACCGGGCCGCCAGCATCAGCACCACAAGGTTTGCCGTGTCGTCTCCGACGCCGGGGCAATATATCTTATCCTCTTCCACAACCGGTTCCATCGGCTCCAGATCCGGAAAAACCGTGTCGGTATGGGCCATAAAGATGAGGACCGGCTTGTCCACTCCCCGGTTCCAGGGGCAGATGACGTTTTTCGCTTCGTCTATATACGCGTCCTTTCCGCCCGCCTGTTTAAACCAGTCAAGACAAAAAGCAGCCCGTTTATCCTCCTGATGAGAGGGCGCGGGGATCCGGCAGAGGGTAAGCAGCAGCTCTTCCAGCTCACCTACAGAACCTTCGGCATAGCGGAGCATCTCTTTGTTTAACGATACCATTTCCCTGCCCTCCTTAAGAACCGGCGACCGCAAGATCACGGACCAGTACGGTCGGCGCACCGCAGCAGCTGGCGCCGTCTTCGACGTTGACCTTCAGGTCGTTTGCGACAGCGGTGATGTCCTGGATCATCTGGAAGAAATTGCCGGCGACGGTGATCTCCTCGACCGCCCGGACGATTTTGCCGTTCTCCACAAGGAATCCCTTCGATTCCAGCGAAAAGTCTCCCGACACAGCGTTGGCCCCGGCATGGGCGCCCTTCATAAAGGTGATCAGGATGGCGGTCCCGGCCTTTTCCAGAAGCGCATCCCGGCTCATGTCCGAGGGCTTTAAATAGAAGGTATGGGGCGCAATCGAAACAGGGGAAGCGTAGCTGTCCCGGTAGGCGTTGCCGGTGCTCTCAACCCCGTCCTTCGCGGCGGCGGCACGGTTGTATAAAAGGGTGGCCAGCCTGCCGTTTTCGATGATGCTGCGGGTCGCGGTCGGCACGCCTTCGGCGTCAAAAGCCGACTGGAAAAAGTTCTCCGGGTAAAAGGGGTCGTCGACGATCGTGACAAGATCGGACGCGACCTTTTCCCCCGTCCTGCCGGCGAGGACCGACATCCCGTTCTGGGCCTGCTGGGCCGAGAATGCGGGCTGGAAGATCTCCAGCATCGCCGCCATCTGGCTCGCGTCAAAGATGACGGGGTAATGGCCGCTGGCTACCGGCGACGCGCCGATCTGGGCGACGGTCTTCTCGGCCGCCCGTCTGGCCAGCGCTTCAATATCCTGCTGCGCGGCGGAAGCCTTGGCGGCGCTGGCATGGTCGTTGTATTTTTTGCCGTTTTCATCTGCCGCGACAACGTTCAGCGAAGCGACGGTCATGGCGCCGGCGCTCTCCAGATAAAGGCCTTTGGAGTTGGAAATGGCGGTTTTGGAAGTGATATCCGCCATCGCCCCCATCAGGCCCTTCTGTACCCGGGCGTCGGCCGCGCATGCGTACCCTTCCGCCTGCAACAGCATCGCCTGTTCGGCCGCGGCGTCATTTTCCGGGAATTCCACAGCGGGCAGCGCCCGATAGCTGCCGCCGGCATAAATGTCCTGCTGCGCGCCGTCTTCGGCGACCAAGGCCGCCTCCAGCGCCCGCGCGAACAGGCCGGGGATCTCCGCTTCGGTCAGCAATTCAGTCGACGCGGCCCCGGCTTTGCCCTCCGCGATCACCCGCAGGCTGACCCCTTCGACCGAACTGCTGGTCAGCCGGTCGACATTTTCACCCAGGACGCTGACCTGGCTGGCGCTGTCCAGCTGATAGTAGAGCTCATAGTCGGTGATATTCTGCTCCGCGGCATATTCCGCGGCTTTTTGGCTGAAACGTAAAAAATCCATCTCTACCCCTCCTTATTTGCGGCCGCCGACCGTAATCTCGCTGACGCGGATCATCGGCTGGCCGACGTCGGTCGGGACCGAACCGCTGGAAGCGCCGCAGACGCCCTGTTCCCGGCGCAGGTCTTTGCCGACCATGTCAATATTCCGGATCACTTCCGAACCTTTGCCGATCAGGCTGGCGCCCCGCACCGGTTCGCAGATCTGCCCGTTGCGGATCAGATATCCTTCGTTGACCGCGAAGTTGAATTCGCCGGTGACCGGGTTGACCGAACCGCCGCCCATCTTTTTGGCGTAGAGGCCGAAATCGATCGAGCGGATAATGTCTTCATCGGCGTCGGTTCCGGGAGCCAAAAAGGTGTTGGTCATCCGGGAGGTGGGGGCGAAGGTGTAATCCTGCCGGCGGCTGCTGGCGGTCGTCTCAAGGCCCATCCGGCGGCCGTTTAACCTATCGACCAGGTAGCTTGTGAGGATGCCCTTGTCAATCAGCACCCGGCGGCGGTTGGGCGTGCCTTCATCGTCGATGTTGACGCTGCCCCATGCCCCGGGGATGGTGCCGTCGTCGATCGCGGTGACCTTTTCGGACGCGACCCGCTGCCCCAGCTTGCCGGCAAACTCCGACATCCCGCGGGAAACCGCCTGGGCTTCCAGCGAATGGCCACAGGCCTCATGGAAAATGACCCCGCCAAAACCGTTGTCGATCGCGACCGGCATCCGCCCCGCCGGACAATAGTCGGCGTGCAGCATCGTCACCGCCTGACGGGCGGCGTCTTTCGCGGATGCCTCCAGGTCGATCTCGTCGAAGAATTCATACCCCTTGGACGCGCCGGGGGCGTTGTAGCCCACCTGGTTGACGCTGCCGGCGCTGGCGATCGCATTGATCGCAATCCGGCTGCGGACCTGCCGGTCGCCGACCAGCAGGCCATCGGAGGTGGCGATTAAAATATTGCGGTCGTAGTCCATCAGGCGGATATTCGCCTGGCTTACTTCGCTGGAATATTCCCGGGCGGCGCGGTAAGCGCGGCGGGCCAGCGCCACCTTATCCGCCAGCGGCAGGGACGAGCCGATCCGGGCGGCGGGGCTGATGTTCGCACAGGTGGATTCGATCAGGCGCTCCGCATTCCCCTGCCCGCCCGCGGCGATCATCCGGGCGGCCTTTTTGGCCGCCGCCATCACCGATTCCGGCGAAAGGCCGCTCACACAGGCGTAGGCGCTCTGGACGCCCTTAAATACCCGGACGCCGACGCCGACACTGTGATCGCTCATAGAATCCTTGACGCTGCCATCGACATACTGCAAAAGCCCCCGGGTGGTGTTTTCCGCAAAGATCTCCGCGTAGTCGGCGCCGGTCGAAACGGCCGTCTCCAGCGCGGCTTCCAGTACGCTTGTCTGGATCATCATACAATTCCTCCTTATACGTCTGTACGGCCGCCCCTTTCCGGGCGGCCGGCGATAAATATCAGTGGGTGATCAGCTCCGGCGCCCGCCGCAGCAGGAAGTTATACATCGCGCCGTACAGGTTTGCGCTGCTGCGGTAGTAACAGGGCTGCACGTCGACGCTGCGGACGACCGTCAGGGTGTACTTGAACAGGTCCTTGCAGGCCTCCTGCAGGTCGTGGATCAGGCGGGGTTCCTTGCTGATGCCGCCGCCGATGACGATCCGTTCCGGATCATAGATATTGACGACGTTGATGATCATCCGGACGTTATTCTCAATAAACTCGTTATACAGCCGGACGATATCCGGGTCCCCCTCCTCCAGCAGCTTAAACAGCGCGAAGCCGTTCATCTCCAGATCGGGATACTGGGGGCCGACTGCCGTCGCCCGGAGCCGGTCGGCATAGCCGGGGTCAACCTGCGCCAGCATCGGCATATAGAACATATCCTCCCGCTTGGCACCCTTTAAGATCGTCGCCCGCTCGACAATGCCGGTAGTGGAGCAGGCAAAGGTCGCCGTCCCCTCAAGGAAGCTGTGGCCGCCGACGATGATCGCCGAAAACTCACCGGCCGAAAAGTTCTTGCCCCGGATGATCCGGCCGTCCTGAATAAGACCGCCGCCGATGCCGGTCCCGAGGACGATCGCGGCGCCGGTCTTACAATCCTTGAGGTTCCCTTTCCAGGCCTCGGCCAGCGCCGCCGCCTTGCCGTCGTTTTCGATCTCCATCGGCACCGGGCAGCGCTCTTTGAGGACGCCTAAAATCGACTTGCCCATCAAAAGGCCCATATACGCCCCGCCGAAAATCAGCGTGCCGGTCTCGCTGTCAAACGCGCCGGGAAAGCTGAGAGCCATCCCGTCGATCTGGTCTTTAAACTGGTCGTAAATGCTGCCGGTCACCTCGACAAACTGTTCAAGGCTGGCAAGCGGGGCTTTGACCTGCCCCTGGTCGGTCAGGTTGGACGCATCGTCCATCAGCCCGTATTTAACGGCGCTCCCGCCATAGTCCATAACCAGACACTTCATATAAACTGCCTCCCCAAAATGATCTGCCTTAATGTACAAGTTCGCTGCGGTACTTTTGCAGCCAGTTGAACATCGCGCCGTAGAGGTTTGCGCTGCTGCGGTAATAACAGGGCTGCACATCGAAACCGGGCACCGCGATGATATAATGCTTCGGAATATCGGCTACCCGCGCCTGGAGGTCGGCAATCAGCCGCGCCTCTTTGCTGATGCCGCCGCCGATGACAAACCGGTCGGGGTCGCAGACGTGGGCCAGCGTGACGATCAGCTGGGTAAGGGAATCGAGCAGCTCGTTATACAGCATCGTGATATCCGGATCCCCCTGTTCCAGCAGCTGGAAAGCGGTAAAGCCGTCCATCTCCATATCCGGATACTGGGGGCCTTTGGCCAGCTGTTTGAGCCTTGCCAGCTCCTCTTCCGCCCCCGGCATACCCGGCCGGAGGTAGAAATTGACATGGCGCGCGCCCTTCATCGCCGCCGCCCGCTCGACAAACCCTTCGGTCGAGCAGGTATAGGTGGAAATGTTGAAAACACCGGGCTTGCCGCCGGTCACCAGGTAGGACAGCTCCCCCGCCGCCGCGTGCCGGCCCCGGTAGACCCGGCGGTTGTGGATGATGCCGCCGCCGATGCCGGTGCCCAGAATGATCGCGATGCCGTCCTGGCAGTCTTTCAGGTTGCCGTTCCAGCACTCGGCCAGCGCCGCCGCCTTGCCGTCGTTTTCGATCGCAACCGGCACCGGGCAGCGGGACTGGATCGTCTCCCGGATATTGACCCCTTTCAGGATGCTGAGGTATGCGCCGCCGCTGACCAAAACGTCGTCGGTGGAAAAGGTGCCGGGCATACTGACGGCGATCCCCTCCACCTCGTCCTTAAACCGGTCGTACAGCTCGCCGGTGACCCGAACATATTCCTCCGCCGAATGATTGGGAGCGGGTACCTCGCTCTGGCAGGTGAGGTTCGCATCGGTATCCATCAGGCCGTATTTGAGCGCCGTCCCGCCGTAATCCAAAACCAGGCATTTCATCACGATCATCCTTCCATATTCTGTCCGCATATGGAAGACCCGCGTCCGCCCCATATGCTGTAATACAGCTATTATAGCAAATTTAGGCAATATCTGTCAATGGGGCGGGCGAAATATAGATATTTTATCTCCACGGCGGCAGTCTATTCCATACTGGCAGGAAAGAGCCGCAGACGATTCCCCGGTAAAATCTTTTCCCATATACCGTTCCTCTTCCGTCATCCCCAGGCGCTCCATCAGGTGCATCGAGCGGAGGTTGCGGGCGTCGCAGTGGGCAACTACTTTAACCGCCCCCATCTGTGTAAAAAGGCAGTCTAAAATTGCCCGGCAGCTCTCATAGGCGTAGTTTTTCCCATGGTAGCGGCGGTTGAAGACATACCCCAGCTCATAATACCCCTCGTCCAGCCGGGCGACATAAAGGTTGCCGATCATTTTCCCGCTGGTCAAAAGGCAGACCGCAAGGAAAGACGCGCAGTTGGCCCGGTTGGCGGCTTCCAGCATCGCGTCGGCGCGGGTATACACACCGTAAGGCTCGTACCGGACCACCGCCGGGTCGGACAGATATTCATACAAGTCCTGCCAATCGTCCGGCACCATCCGCCGGATCAGCAGGCGCCGGGTCGGGAAACGGAATCCCATCGGGAACATATGCGCCACCTCCAAAAAAGCCGCAGCGGCCTGTTCCATACGGCGCTGCGGCTTGATGCGTTACAGGATAAACCCGATCTTCTTCATGACCTTGGAGAGGGTGCGGCGGCTGATCCGCTGGGCCTGCTCCGCCCCCTGGCGGTAGCAGCTTTCCAGATAAGCCTTGTCTGCCATCAGCCGGGCGTATTCCTCCCGGATCGGGCGGAGGTGATCGGCGACCGCTTCGCCCACTGCGGATTTAAAGTCGCCATAACCCTTCCCGGCAAACTCGGACGTGATCTCGTCCATCGTCTTGCCGGTGACGGCGCTGTAGATGGTCATCAGGTTGTTAATGCCGTCTTTCCCCTCGCCGTAGCGGACTTCCATTTCCGAGTCGGTGACCGCCCGCTTGAATTTCTTGACGACCTTGTCCTTATCGTCGAGGATCAGGATGCAGGCGTTGGGGTTTTCGTCCGACTTGGACATCTTTTTGGTCGGCTCGGCCAGCGACATGATCTTCGCCCCGGCCTTCGGGATATACCCCTCCGGCAGCTTGAAGGTGTTGCCATAGATGCCGTTGAACCGCCCGGCGATCGTCCGGGTGATCTCCAGGTGCTGGGTCTGGTCGGCCCCGACCGGCACAAGGTCGGCCTGGTAGAGCAGGATATCCGCCGCCATCAGCGACGGATAGGTAAAGAGGCCGGCGTTGATATTCTCGGGGTGTTTGGCTGACTTGTCCTTAAACTGGGTCATCCGGGAAAGCTCGCCGAACTGGGTGTAGCAGTCGAGCACCCACCCCAGCTGGGCATGGTCGGGGTTCTGGCTCTGGATGAAGACGATGCTCTTTTGCGGGTCGATGCCGCAGGAGAGGAGCAGCGCATAGCAGGAGAGGATCTGCTCCCGGAACTGTTTGGGGTCCTGCCGGACGGTGATCGCGTGCAGGTCGGCGATCATATAGGCGCAGTCGAACTCGTCCTGCATCGGTGCCCAGTTCTTGACCGCCCCGAGGTAGTTCCCCAGCGTAAAGACGCCGGTCGGCTGGATGCCGCTTAAAATCGATTTTTTCTTCTGGTTCTGCATTTCCATATACAGGCTTCCTTTCATTTTTTTACGAGGAAGTGGGAAAACAAAAAGGCGCCTTTTCCCGGGAAATGGGAAAAGGCGCCTTCCGCGTCAAAATAGCCACCCAAATCTTCGTACCAACATACGCGCCCTTTCCATAACGGCAAAGGGATACCGTCGGGCATTACTCGGCGGAAGCCCGCCTTTCTTCCCGCCCTCATGAGCCCATTCGCCGGAACGCCCATACGCCGCTCTCACCGCCGCGGCGCTCTCTGAAGATGGGGTAATCCCGGTTACTCTTCTCAGTCATCGGTTTAGGCTTAGTATAGCACCGATAAAACAGCTTGTCAAGTGCGGTAATTTTATTTCGCAAGGAACTCCCGCAGCGCTTCGCCCAGGATCCGGGTGCCCTGCACCAGCTTTTCGTCGGTCGGGGTCGAATAGTTTAAGCGGAAGCACCGGCTCACCGCCGACTCGTCGACGTTAAAGGCGGAACCGGGTACGATCGCGACCCCTTTCCCTTTCGCAAACTGGACAAACTGGAGCATATCCGCCCCTTCCGGCAGCGTGCACCAGAGGAACAGGCCGCCCTGGGGCGTCGTATACTTGACCTGCGGCGGGAAGCCCTTCCGGATCTCGTCCAGCATCAGGCCGCTCTTGTGGCGGTAGAGGCCGCGGATCATCTCGATGTGGCCGTCGTAATCGTACTTTTCCATGTAATCGGCAATCAGGATCTGGAAGAAGAGATTGGAATGGGTGTCGACCGCCTGTTTGCCGACCGCCATCTTATCCAGCACCGGCTGCGGCGCGATAACAAAACCCAGCCGGATGCCGGCAGACATGACTTTCGAGAAGGAGCTGGTGTAGATGACGATCCCTTCGGTGTCCATCGATTTGAGGGTCGGAATGTCTTCCCCGTTAAACCGCAGCTCGCCATAGGGGTTATCCTCCAGGATCATCACCCCATGCCGGGCGCAGAGGTCGTAAATCTGCTTCCGCTTTTCCAGCGAGGTGCAGATGCCGAGGGGGTTGTGGAAGGAGGGAATGGTATAAAGGAAGCGGACATTCTTTTCCTCCTCCAGCGCCTTTTCAAGCGCCGCAATATCCATCCCGTCCTCTTCCATCGGGATGCCGACCAGGTGGGCGGCATAGGAACGGAAGGTGTTCAGCGCCCCGACAAAGGCCGGGTCTTCCGAAAGGATCGTATCCCCTTCATTTGCCAGCACCTTGGTGGTCAGATCCATCGCCTGGGTGCCGCCCGAGATGATCATGACGCCGTCCTTTTCCGTCCCGATCCCGAATTTTTCCTTCTGCCGCTGCATCACCAGCTGCCGCAAGCGGGGATACCCTTCGGTGATGCCGTACTGGAAGGCAAAGCCGGCTTCGGTGTCAAAAATGCGGTCTGCGATCTCCTTCATCTCGGAAACCGGGAAGGATTCGACGGCCGGGTTGCCGGCGGCCAGGGAGATGACGTTCGGGTCGCTGTTCTTTAAAATCTCCCGGATCGCAGAGGGGTGCAGGTTTTCGATCCGTCTGGAAAAATGGTACTGCATATGGCGCACAACCTTTCTAAAAAATGTCTAAATCAAATGTCAGGAAACATCCGCCGGGACGGCCGATTCTGCCGGCAGGTCTACCCCGTCCAGCGCCTCCTGGCCGACGACCTCCTGCAGGAGGCTGTCGATGTAGCTTAAACTGAAGCTGTTGTACCGGCTGCGGACGCCGTGGTTGTAGGCAAGGTCCTCGGTATAATCGTCCAATAAGTAGATCCGGTTGTTGGCATAGCCGGAATCGTAATGGGTGACGACCGGGGTCAGCGCATAACCGGTCAGCCGCGCTTCCCCATCCTCAGTCTCCCGCTCGACCGTATAGTCCAAAATACCGCCGACCAGGCAGTAGGCGTCCGCCTGGGCCGACGCGAAGTTGCCCAGCGAATAGGCGACCAGCACCGTCCGCCCGTCGGAAGTCTCAACCGTCTCGACCGGCTGGAGGACATGGGGATGGTGGCCGATGATGATGTCCACCCCCCACTCGGCCATCTGCTGAGCGAGGTACCGCTGCCGGTCGGTCGGGTTGAAGGAATACTCGGTCCCCCAGTGGACGTTCATCACAACAATATCCGCCGCCTCGCCCGCCCGCTCGATCTCTTCCTTCAGGCAGGCCAGGCCTGCGTCGTCCAGCGCCTGGTCGATGACGATCTCCGAGTCCGACGCCAGCGACAGGCCGTTGGTCAGCTCGGTCATCCCGAGGAAAGCGAAGGTGATCCCGTCTGCTTCCATGACCCGGGTCGACTGGTAATCGGCTTCATCCTGATAGACGCCGGTCGTCAGGATGTCCGGATAGGTTTCATCCCAGAAGCGGAGGCATTCCCCCAGCCCGTCGGTCCCCTGGTCGAGGCAGTGGTTGTTGGCCAGGTTTAACACATCCGCCCCGCACAGGTCAATGATATAGCTTGCCAGTTCCGGCGGCGAGTTGAACAGCGGGTAGGTGGAGGGCTGGCGGCTCGGGACGATCACCGTTTCCTGGTTGATGGTCGTGATGTCGGCCGATGCAAGGTAGGGGGCGACGTTTTCATACAGGTAGGTAAAGTCGTATCCCCCGTCTTCCGACCGGGCGGCCGCCTGTTCATAGAGGGAAGAATGGATCAGGTTGTCCCCTGCCGACAGCAGGTGGACCGACTGCGGCTCCCAGGGCTCTTCCACCGGGTCTTCCGGCGGCTGGATCTCAACGGGCGGCGAATCCTCCTGCAGCGGGCCCCGGTAGGCTTCGATCGCGGCCGGTTCCTCACCGGCCGTTTCGATGAAAGCGGTAGACTCTATACCGGCAGACAGGATCAGCCCGATAAGAAAAATAAAGACTAATTTTTTCATATGCGTTCTCCGATGGTCAGGTTTTCATCTTTGACAGGATCCTGCTGGCTCCGACAATATGGCTATATTTTAGCACAATGAACCGGAAAATGCAAGGAAAATGAAAAAACAGGGGACCGGGCGTCTGCCGGTCCCCTGTCAGGGCCAAAATTATTTGATCATGCTGGCAACTTCGTCGGCAAAGTTGTCCGAACGCTTTTCGAGGCCTTCGCCCTTCTCCAGGCGGGCATAAGCGGTCAGAACCATCTTGCCGCCCATCGCTTTCGCCTGAGAATCGAGGTAAGCCTGGACGCTCAGCTTCTCGTCCTTGACGAAGGGCTGCTCCTTCAGGCAGGCATCCTTGTAGAAGTTGCCGAGCTTGCCGTTGACGATGCCCTCTTTGACCTTCTCGGGCTTGTTCGCCATCTTGGGGTCGTTGTCCATCTGGGCCTTGATGATCTCTTTTTCCTTCTCCAGGACGTCGGCGGGGACGTCTTCCTTCGCAAGGTAGCTGGGGTTGGAGAAAGCGACCTGCATCGCGACGTCTTTCGCGGCGGTCTTGAAGCCGTCTTTGTCCGCGAGGTCGGTGTCAAAGTTGACCAGGACGCCGATCTTGCCGCCCGCATGGACGTAAGAAACAACGTTGCCTTCCATCCGGACGAACCGGCGGACCTTCATGTTCTCGCCGATGACCTGGATGCGGTCGCGGACCGCCTCTTCGACGGTCATATCGGTGTTGGCGCAGGGCAGAGCCATCAGCGCGTCGACGTCGGCGGGGTTCTCTTTCACGATGGTGGCGGCGATGTTGTTGCACATCTCGACAAAGGTCTCGTTCTTGGCGACGAAGTCAGTTTCGGCGTTGACTTCGAGGATGACGCCGACGTTACCTTCGACGTCCGCAACGACCAGGCCCTCGGCCGCAATACGGCTGGCCTTCTTCGCAACGGCGGCGAGGCCCTTTTCACGCAGGAACTCGACAGCCTTTTCCATATCGCCGTCGGTGGCGGCAAGGGCCTTCTTGCAGTCCATCATGCCGCATCCGGTTTTTTCACGCAGTTCTTTAACATCAGCAGCGGTAAATGCCATGATAATATCCTCCTCAGTT
>CALXKG010000149.1 GCA_944388825.1 uncultured Clostridia bacterium
GTCGTCCAGTCCAAGCTCTGCATCGGGTACCGGGTAAACCTCAACCCCGGCGGGGAAGCGCTTCCGGCGATGCGGATGATGGTGGCGATCCTGGGCGGGACGGCAACGTCCAAACTCTTTTTAAACGTCCGGGAGAAGAAAGGGCTCTGTTATTACTGCGGGGCCAATCTCGATCGGACCAAGGGGATCGTCCTCATCGACTCGGGCGTCAAGCCGGAAAATGCGGAGGCCGCGAAAGAGGCGGTCTTTGCAGAGGTCGAGGCGATGCGGCGGGGCGACTTTACCGACGAGGATATGCGGTTTGCCCTTCTGTCGCTTCAGAACACCTTCCGTTCGGTGGAAGACGGGCTGTTTACGATCGAGAGCTATTACCGTGCCCAGAAGATCTTTGGCATCGAGGAGACGCCGGAAGACCAGTGCCGCAAGCTCGCCGCCGTCACAAAAGAACAGATCGTCGCGGCCGCCCGTATGCTGCATCTTGACACCATTTATCTGTTAAACGGCACCGGGGAAGGCGGGCCGGAAGAGGAGGCGGAATATGATGGATAAAACGGTCGTTGCGGATGCCCGGCTGAAAGCCTCCTATATCCGCGCCCGCCACCCGTCGGGCCTGACGGTGCTTCTTTACCCGATGGAAGGCTTTTCCAACGCTTACGCTCTCTTTGGCGCAAACTACGGTTCCGTCGATACCTGTTTCCGCAAAAAAGGCGACCCTGCCTTTACCGAGGTACCGGCCGGCATCGCCCACTATCTCGAGCATAAACTGTTCGAAAGCGAGGACGGGGACGCGTTCCGGCTGTTTGCCGCGACCGGCGCCGACGCCAATGCCTATACTTCCTTTGACCGGACCTGTTACCTCTTTTCCTGCACCTCCCGGTTTGCGGAGTCGTTAAAGGCCCTGCTGACTTTTGTCCAGCATCCCTATTTCACCGAAGAGACGGTGAAGAAGGAGCAGGGGATCATCGGCCAGGAGATCCGGATGTACCAGGATTCCCCCGGCTGGCGGGTGCTGTTTGAGCTGCTGGGCTGCCTTTACGAAAACTCCCCGGTCAAGGTGGATATTGCCGGGACGGAGGAAAGTATCGCCCGGATCACGCCGGAACTGCTCTACACCTGTTACGATGTCTTCTATAATTTAAACAATATGGTTTTGTCAGTCGCCGGGAATTTTAACCCCGACGAGGCGCTCCGGATCATTGAGGAGAACCTGAAAGACACCCCGCCGGTCGAGATCGAGCGGGCGCCTTACGATGAACGCCCGGAGGCGCTGAAAGCCCGTGCGGAGCTGACGATGGACGTCTCCCAGCCGCAGTTTTACATCGGCTTTAAGCAGCGCCCGGCGGAAGGGGAAGCGGCTTTCCTGCGGCAGCAGTTTGAGCTGGAGATCCTGCACGAGCTGCTGATCGGTTCCACTTCCGCCTGTTACGAGCGGCTGCTCCGGCAGGAGGTCATCAGCGCCGGTTTTGGGACCGAGGTCTTTGCCGGGCGGGGCTTTTTAACCTCCCTCTTCGGCGGCGACTCGGAGAACCCGGAAGCGGTCTGGGACGCGCTGATGCAGGAGATCGAGCGGGTCAAGCGGGAAGGCTTTGACGAGGCGGACTTTTACGCCTGCAAAAACGCGATCTACGGCCGGATGGTCCGGTCGCTGCGGGATGTCGAAGATGCCGCGACCGCCCTGCTTTCGGCCGAAATGTCGGGGCTTTCCCTTTTTGCATCGATGAATATGCTGGCGGATGTCACCCCGCAGGACGTCATGCGGCGGCTGCAAACCGACTTTGACCCCGCTGCGGCGGCGATGGCGGTTATCCTGCCCCGCGCAAACTAATGGAGGGATTATATGCATACAGTCAGTTTTCCAAAGCTGGGGCTCAGCTTTGACTTAAACCCGGTGGCCTTTTCGTTTGGCAGCCTCCGGGTGACCTGGTACGGGATCATCATCGCCGCCGGCATCCTGCTGGCGCTTTTGATGGCGTTTAAAAACTGCAGGCGGTTCGGCGTAAACGGCGACAAGCTGGTCGACGTCGTGATCGGCGGGCTGGTGGGCGGCGTCGTCGGGGCGCGCGCTTATTATGTCGCCTTCTCCTGGGATCAGTATAAGGACAACCTTTCGGCTATCTGGCACACCTGGGAGGGGGGCATGGCCATCTACGGCGGCGTCATCGGCGCGTTCCTTGTCGGGGCGATCGTCGCCAGGCTGCACAAAATGAAGCTGCTGCCGGTCATGGACCTGGCCGCCCTCGGTTTTCTGATCGGGCAGGGAGTCGGCCGCTGGGGCAATTTTGTCAACGGCGAGGCGTTTGGCAGCAACACGGACCTTCCCTGGGGGATGACCGGCGACCGGATCGTCTCCTACCTCTCCGACCCGGACAACATCACCACCCTGACCCAGCTGGGCGTCTCGGTCGACGCCAATGCGCCGGTACATCCCTGCTTCCTGTATGAATCGCTCTGGTGTATCCTGGGGTTTGTGCTGCTCTACCTCTATTCCAAACGCCGCCGGTTCGATGGGGAGATCTTCCTGATGTATCTGGGCTGGTACGGCTTTGAGCGGATGATCGTCGAGGGGCTGCGTACCGACTCGCTGCTGATCGGTAACATCCGGGTCTCCCAGCTGCTGGCAGGGCTGTTATTTGTCGGCTGCCTGATCGTCTGGCTGGTCATCCGCAGCCGGATCCGTTCCGCCCATGACGACAACTACCTCAAGTGCTACGCCCGCACCGAGCAGTTTGAAAAGGACGAGGCGGATTATGCGGCGCTGATGGCCCTAAAGGCCGACAAGGCAAAATGGAAAGAGGAAAAAGCCCGCCGCCGCGCCGAAAAGAAGGCGGCGAAATCGGGCAAAGCGGACAAGGCGGAGGAAACGCCGCCGGAACAGACGGCGGAGCAGCCGCCTGAAGCGGAAAAAGCGGAATAAAACCGTCATACGGATTTGGAGGGAATGAATATGGCACAGCGGATCGATGGAAAACAGATTTCCGCCGCCGTCAAAGCGGAAGCGGCGGCGGAGGTCGCCGCCCTGAAGGAAAAGGGGATCGCGGTCGGCCTCGCAGTCGTGCTGGTCGGGGATGACCCCGCCAGCCGGGTATATGTGAACAACAAGAAAAAAGCCTGCGCCCTCTGCGGCATCCAGTCTTATGAGTACGCCCTTCCGGCCGCCACGCCGGAGGCGGAACTGCTCGCGCTGGTCGGAAAGCTCAACGCCGACCCTGCCGTCAACGGGATCCTGGTGCAGCTGCCGCTGCCGCCCCAGATCGACGAGCGGAAGGTGATCGCCGCCATCGCGCCTGAAAAGGACGTCGACGCCTTCACCGCGGGCAACGTCGGCCGGATCATGACCGGCGACTACCATTTCCTGCCTTGCACCCCGGCCGGGTGCATGACGCTGATCGACTCGACCGGCGTATCGGTCGACGGGAAAAACTGCGTCGTCGTCGGCCGCAGCAACATCGTCGGCAAGCCGATGGCGATGCTGCTGCTCCACCGCAACGGCACCGTCACCATCTGCCACAGCCATACCAAAGGCCTGGCGGAGATCTGCGCCAGGGCGGACATTCTGGTCAGCGCGGTCGGTAAGGCAAACTTCATCACCGCCCCGATGGTCAAGGAGGGTGCGGTCGTGATCGACGTCGGGATGAACCGGAACGCAGAAGGGAAGCTCTGCGGCGACGTCGACTTTGCGTCGGTCGAGCCGAAGGCCGGGTATATCACCCCTGTCCCCGGCGGGGTCGGCCCGATGACCATCGCGATGCTGATGAAAAACACCGTCACCGCCGCGAAGCTGCAAAATGGCGTCGGATAAGGAAACAAGGGAAATCCCCGCCCGGAATGAACTTTTCCGGGCGGGGATTTTTTGCTGGCTGAAAGGTTAACTTTAACAACTTAATGGATATGCACTGCCCCAAAGGCTCCCTCTCTGAGGGAGCTGTCTGCAAAGCAGACTGAAGGAGTCAGGTTATTCAGCAAAGCTGAATAACCCAAAAGTAAAACTTTTGAAAGAAAAACTACTTTTTCCTACTCCTTCCGGCGCATCCGCGCCACCTCCCGCGGGGAGAGAGGCATAGGGTTGTGCCATTCTATGCGCTATATTGTTAATGGGAAAACGCCGAACCGGCATGGCGCCAAAGTTATGACGGCCGCTCCACCCGAACCGAAGGGTGCGCAGCGCCCAACATACGCTTAGATACTGCTCCTGAAATAGGTGCGGTTTAACGTCAGCAGCCAGTTTTTGTCGAGGCCCCGGAGCGCGTCCTCCGTCACCCGGAACGCCCAGTTGCCGCTCGGGATGCCCGGCTGGTTCATCTTACAGTCGGTGCCGAACCCGCACAGGTCCTGGATGGGCGCAATCGCCAGCATCGCCGGGCACTTCCAGAGGGTGCGGATCATCGCCCGGACGGCGGGGGCTTTTGCGCCGCCCTCCGCCCAGTTACCGCCGGTAAATCCGCAGTAGCGCAGCGCCCGCTCCCGGTTTTCGGGGGAAGCGGCGTAGAGCCAGCCCAGCGTCGTGTCGTTGTCGTGGGTGCCGGTGTAGGCGAGGGAATTACGGGGGATGTTGTGGGGGAAGTGGAGGTTGTCATACCCGTCGATGAACGCGAACTGCATGACCCGCATCCCCGGCAGGCCGGTATCGGCGATCAGCTGTACGACCCCGTCGTCGATCTGCCCCAGGTCTTCGGCGATGATCGGGACGTCCCGCCCGAAGATGGTCCATACCTGTTTGAAAAAGTCCAGCCCGGCGCCTTTGACCCATTTGCCTTCTTTGGCGGTGACGGCGTCGCCCGGGATCGACCAGTAGGAAGAGAAGGCGCGGAAATGGTCGATCCGCACCATGTCATAGGTGCGCAGCGAGAAGCCCAGCCGTTTCATCCACCAGCTGTATCCCGTTTCCTTCATATAATCCCAGTTGTAGATCGGCTGGCCCCACAGCTGGCCGTCGGCCGAAAAATAATCGGGCGGGCAGCCGGACACCTGCCGGGCGCGCCCCGCTTTATCCAGGTCGAACATCTGCCGGTTGCCCCAGACGTCCGCGCTGTCCTGGGCGACATAGATCGGCATATCCCCGATGATCTGGATGCCGGTGTCGTTGATCTCCTGCTTGACCGCCTTCCACTGGCTGAAAAAGAGGTACTGGACAAATTCCTGGAAGAGGACTTCGTCTTTCAGCTCTTCCGCCGCCGCCTGGACTGCCGCCGGATCGTGCATTTTGAGCTTTTCATCCGGCCAGTCCATCCAGGCCTTTTCGCCGTATTTCCCCTTCAGCGCAATAAAGAGGGCATAGTCGGGCAGCCAGAAATCGTTTTCCTTTACGAACGCTTCGACTTCCGCCCGCAGCCCGCCGCCCATCCGGGAGCAGGCCCGGCGGAGGACTTTTTCCCGCGTCTGGCGCAGCCAGCCATAGTCGGCGGCATATGGGGTCGGGTAGCGGTTGGCCTTCAGCTCGTCTTCCGTCAGCAGCCCCTGCCTGGCCAGCGTCGGCAGGTCGATAAAGAAAGGGTTGCCGGCAAAGGCCGAATAACTGGTATAGGGAGAATTGTACTGGTCGGTGGTTGTAAAGGGCAGGGTCTGCCAGAAGGAAAACCCGCACTCCCGCAGCAGCCCGGCAAACCGGACGGCCTCCTGCCCGAAGGAACCGATGCCGTAGTCCCCCGGCAGGGAAGAGATGTGCAGCAGGACGCCGCTGGAACGATGTACCATATGAATCTATCCTTTCTGTAACGCATCCGGCGCGGAGCGCCGGGCGTGAAATTTTGTCCCCTTTATTATATCAAAAGATTCCCCAAATTGCAAACCTTTTTGTATATAAAGTTGGCAGTATTTCAACTTCCTGCCCGCAGTTCCGCTTCCGGCGGCAGCCTTTCCGGCTTTTTTCGGTCAAAATTTGCAAAAAAGAGTTGACGCGCCGGGTAAAAGTGATATAATAAAGATGGCTTATCGGACTTTTTTGACAAAAAGTCCAATTTTCAGCCGGAAAGGGAGCAGACGGGATTGGAACCGATTTTTTACACGGTCGCCAGAATCGACGGGGATTACGCCGTCCTCGTGACCGACGAGGGGGATGAAAACCGCGTGGCCCGGGCGCTTCTGCCGGAGGAGACCGACGAAGGGGTCCGGCTGAAGTGCGAATATTTTGCCTATACAGTTGTCGATTGACGGGAAAGGGAGGAACTTACCATGAAAAAAGTGATCCAAAACGGCCTTATTTTTGACGCTGTCCATCCGGACGCCTATACCGCCGACATCCTGATTGAGGATGGAAAGATCGCGGCGGTCGGTGAAAACATAGACGCCCCGGACGCCGAAGTGATCGACGCTTCCGGCCAGCACGTCTATCCCGGCTTTGTCGACGCCCACTCCCACCTCGGGATGATCGACTCCGGCATGGGCTTTGAGGGCAGCGACTGCAACGAGCCCAACGACCCGATTACCCCCCAGCTGCGCGGCATCGACGGCTTTTACGCGATGGACCCCGACGTCCATACGGCGGCGATGGCCGGCGTCACCACCGTCTGCGTCGGGCCGGGTTCGGCCAACGTTGTCGGCGGCACCTTTATGGCGGTCAAGACCAGCGGCGTCCGGGTGGACAATATGGTCATCAACCCCTGCGTCGCGATGAAGTGCGCGTTCGGCGAGAACCCCAAGCGGGTCTACCGCGCCACCTGCAATTCCTCCCGGATGGCGACCGCCTCCAAGCTGCGGGAGCTGATCCTCAAAACGATCGAATACGACCGCAAGATCCAGGAAGCGGGGGAGGATACCACAAAACTCCCGAAGTTTGATTTCAAGCTAGACGCGATGCTGCCGGTCATCCGCCGGGAGATCCCGCTCAAGGCCCACGCCCACCGGACCGATGATATCTTCACCGCCATCCGGATCGCGAAGGAGTTTAACCTCAAAATTACCCTGGAGCACGTCACCGAAGGACATCTGATCGTCGATGAGCTGATGAAGGAAAACCTCCCGATGGCGGTCGGCCCCTCCTTTGGCCAGGCGACCAAGGTCGAGATCCGGGAAAAGTCTTTCAAGACCCCCGGCATCCTGGCGAAAGCGGGCGGCCAGGTCTCGATCATCACCGACGCGCCGGTCGTCCCGCAGCAGTACCTGCCCCTCTGCGCCGAGCTGGCGATCAAATCGGGGATGGAGCCGTTTGCGGCGCTTCAGGCGATCACCATCAACCCGGCGAAGCATATCGGCATCGAGGACCGGGTCGGCAGCATCGAGGCAGGCAAGGACGCCGACCTCGTCATCATGCCCGGCAGCTGCTTTGACATCGCGGTCGCGCCCACCTGCGTCCTGATCGACGGCGAGATCGTAAAATAAAGGCGCATATACCCCGTGCCCGGCGCTGGGACATGGTATGCGCCGGGCGGGATTTTGGGATACAAGATATGCAGAAAGAAGGTACCCACATGAAAGCAGCCCTTCGCTTGAACCGCGCCGATGCGGTCGGGGAAGTCGATAAACGGATTTTCGGCTCCTTTATCGAGCATCTCGGCCGGGCGGTCTACGGCGGTATCTACGACCCCGGCAACCCCCATTCGGATGAAGAGGGCTTCCGGGAAGACGTCCTCGCCCTGGTGCGGGAACTGGGCGTCCCGACCGTCCGTTACCCCGGCGGCAACTTTGTCTCCGGCTACAACTGGGAGGACGGCACCGGCCCGAAGGACCAGCGCCCCCGCAGGCTGGAACTTGCCTGGCGGACGATCGAAACCAACCAGGTCGGCATCGACGACTTCCAGTCCTGGGCCAAAAAGGCCGGGGCGGAGGTGATGATGGCGGTCAATCTCGGCACCCGCGGCCCGGACGAGGCGCGCAACCTCGTCGAATACTGCAACTTCCCGGGCGGCAGCTACTACAGCGACAAGCGGCGTGCCAACGGCTATGAAGAGCCCTTCGGTATCAAGCTCTGGTGCCTCGGCAACGAGATGGACGGCCCCTGGCAGATCTGCGCCAAAACGCCGGAGGAATACGGCCGCGTTGCCTGCGAGGCGGCCAAGCTGATGAAGCTGGTCGACCCGTCGATCGAGCTGGTCGCCTGCGGCAGCTCGGGGCTTTATATGCCCACCTTCGGCGAATGGGAACGGGTGGTGCTGGAGCACTGCTACGACTACGTCGATTACATCTCGCTGCACACCTATTACGACAACGTCGCGGACGATATCGGCGAATTCCTGGCGAAGAGCCTCGACATGGACACCTTTATCCAGTCGGTTGTCTCCATCTGCGACAGCGTCGGCGCGAAGAAGCATTCGAAAAAGAAGATCAACCTTTCGTTTGACGAATGGAACGTCTGGTACCACTCCAAAGAGGCGGACGCCGCGATGGAACCCTGGCAGGTCGCGCCGCCCCAGCTGGAGGATATCTACAACTTTGAAGATGCGCTGCTGGTCGGCTGTATGCTGATGACCCTCCTGCGCAACGCCGACCGGGTCAAGATCGCCTGCCTCGCCCAGCTGGTCAACGTCATCGCCCCGATCATGACAAACGGCGAGAAGGCCTGGGCCCAGACCATCTTCTATCCCTACCTCCATGCCAGCCGGTACGGGCGGGGCATTTCGCTCAAATCGGCCCCTGCCTGCGGCTGCTATACGACCGCTTCCGGCCGGGAGGTCCCGGTGGTCGAGACGGCGTCGGTCTGGAATGAGGAGGAGAAGGCCCTCACCATTTTCGCCGTCAACAAGTCGGCCGAACCGGTCGAGCTGGAAACCAGCCTGGAAGGCTTCGGCGCTTTCTCCCAGGCGCGGCATATTACGATGCAGGGCCATGGGCTTAAGGAGGCCAACACCGCCGACCATCCCGACAACATCCTGCCGCAGGAGGACGGCGTGACCGGGCTGGAGGGCAATACCGCCCGTTCGGCTTTACAGCCCTATTCCTGGAACGTCATCCGGATCAGCTGACCGCCGGATTTCCAACTACCCGTCCGCCGGTTTTCCGGCGGGCGGCCCTTTGTGTTTATTCCCGGGCGGGAAAGTCCGGAAACGAACACAAAGGGCCGGCCTATGATATGAAGGAGTACGCCATGAACGCAACGCAACGGAAAATCATCCTGATCGCCGGCGCGGCCATGCTGGCTGTCAATGTCGGCCTGAACCTGCTTTTGTGGGGAAGGACCTGGCGGCTGGAGCGGATGCTCAGTTCCCTCCAGGACCAGGGCGAGTCCCAATACCTCTCCCTCCAGGACCAGCTCAACAGCCGGATGGATACCCTGTCCGACCAGGTTTCCTCCGGGGAAAGCCTGCTGTCCTACTGGGACACCCAGGTGGGAATGGGGGATGGGCACACCCTTGCCGCCACGGTGATCGTGACCCCGAAGGAGATCGGGGAAGGGGATACCGTTTCCATATCCATCGGCGAGATCTCGGCGGAAGCGGAGGAGTCGGGCGGCAGCTATACCGCGACCCTGTCCATCCCCGCGTCCCCGTCCGAACTGGTGCCGGTGGTGACGATCACCACCGCCGGCGGTACCAAGCGGCAGGAGGTCCTGCCCAGCGTCTCGACGGCGGAGTTTTTTGAGGTCTACTATTCGTTTGACGTCACCGTTTCCGACCGGGCGGTCCAGTACAGCGCCGGGTTCCAGCCGGGCGGCAATTCGGTGCTCTCCCTCCCGGACGACATCGCGGCGGTCTGGCTAAACGTCGATTGGGGGGATGGGCAGACGGAGCGCATCCCGATGGCCCCCGACGGCGACCGGATCCCCGACACGGCCGGCGTGGCGAACGCCTCCCCGGAACCGGCTGTTCCGGCGGCCGGGGCAGATGTGGCGGCGTCGGAAAACGCCGGCGCCGGCAGCCTTTACTATTCCTACTATTCCGCCGGCCTGCGTCTGCCGGAGGGTGAATCCGGATTTATCTGTAACCTGTTTGCCGAGATGGAAACGGTCTATGGGACGGTCTATCAAATCGAGCCGTATACCCTTTTGTCTGACAGCGCTTCCGCGGGC
>CALXKG010000150.1 GCA_944388825.1 uncultured Clostridia bacterium
GAGAGGGGGGTGAAAGCCCCGGCCGCGACCAGCCCCAGGTCCAGCGCCGCGTTGAGCAGCCCGCACCCCAGCAATACCCGCACCAGGAACTTTTCCCGGTGGAGGACATAGAGGATCTGGTTGGCGCAGATGGTGTAGACGGCGCTCTCGGTCGTCCGGACGGCGAAGAGGATGAGGACGGGGATCGAGGCGTCGTACTTCCCGCCGCCGTAGATCCACATGATCTCCGGCGCCAGGCAGGCGACCCCCATGCAGGCCGGGAAGACCACCAGCATAAAGGCGTGGTAGCTTTTGTTGACCAGCGCCACGAATTCCTCCCGGCGGCCGTTCCCGGCGTAGTAGGCGAGCCTGGGCACCGCCACCAGCACGATCGACGCCATCAGCTGCCCGATCATATAGGTGATGTCCTGGGGGGTCTTGTAGATGGTCACCAGCACCTTGTCCCCCACCCGCCCGAGGATCATCTTGTCCAGCGAGCAGTAGAGGAGGTTGACGTTAGAAATAATCAGGATGGATATGAGCGGCGCGAGATGCGCTTTCCAGCTGACGCCTTGAAACGACAGGCCGACGCGGCGGGTCACATAGAAGAAGCTGACCAGGTTGTTTAAAAAGTCGGTCGCGACGATCAGCAGCGCGTATTTTACGACGTCGTCCGGGCTTTTGATCAGCGCGAAGATGCCGGCGAGGTAGACAAACCGGACGAGGATCGTCTTCATCGTGATGAAGCGGTAGTTCTCCCCGGCTTCGTTGAGCCACTCGACCATAAAGACGTTGGCCAGCACCTTGAACCCCAGCACCAGGTAGATGCCCCTGGCCGCCCCGTCCACCGCGAAGAAGATGACCAAGCAGTAGAGGGCGGTCACCAGCAGGTTGGTGCAAAGCCCGAGGGAAAACAGGCTCGCGTACAGCCGCCGCACCTTCTCCCGGTCGTCCCGGATGGCCGAGACCTCCCGGATCGCGTAGGTGTAGATGCCAAAGGTGCCGAAGACGATCGCCAGGTCGACCCAGGTGGAGGCGTCGTTGAAGTAGCCGTACAGTTCCGGGTCGAACAGCCGCTGGATATACGGCCCCACCAGGATCGGGACGATCAGCCGGAAGACCTTTAGGATAAAGTTGTAGACCGAGTTGAGCGTGATCGACTTCTGCATCAGCCTTCCCCCTTCCCGCCGGGATGGTAGGCGGTATCAAACGACAGCTTATAGAGCTTGTGGCGGCTGACCTGCCCTTCCGGCGGCGGCGGGGTCATATAGTCGCCGTAGCAGACGGTGAGGCATTTGTCCGCGTCGGCCGGTATCGGGAAGGAATAGCCGTCAAACGGGACGTAGCGCGGGGTGCCCAGCCACTCCCGCCTGAAGTCGTACCGGGCCGAGTGGGTAAAGGAGGCGATGTCGGAGCACATCGCGGGGTCCTTTTTGAGCCGCGGGAAGACGCGCCTGTACCAGAAGCGATAGAGCTTTTCCCCCGCGAACAGGCGGTTGGTCAGCCGGTAGACGATCTTCTGCTTCCCCTCCGGCAGGTACTGGCGGGAGGCGTTATAGTCAAACATCGTAATGTACTCGGTCAGCGTCCGCCAGAACCGGCTTTTGACATAGTCGTCCAGCACAAAGAGGTCGACGAAGAACCCGTGGTGCATCTCCCGGTCCTTGACCTGCGGCTCGACGAAGGCGGTATCGTTTTTGCGGATCTTGGTGATCTTGATGTTGTAGCCGGGATCGGTGCAGATATCCTGCCAGAAGTACCCCTCCACCGGGTGGGCCAGCCAGTAGGCCCGCAGCTTTTCAAAATCCGCCCGGAAGAGGACGATATCCGCGTCGTCGTCCCAGGGGATAAAGCCGTGGTGCCGCACCGCCCCCAGGGCGCTACCGTAAAAGAGGTAGTAGTTTGCCCCGCAGGCCTTCGCCTGCCGGTCGACCACCGACAAAATCTCCTCGACCGTCCGCTGGACGCGGGTAAGGGTCTCTTTGTCCACTGAAAAAACACTCCTTTTAATCAAAACGCCGCCCCGTCGCCGGAGCGGCATTTTTCCCGTCATTTAATCGGCCATCGCGGCCTGTTTCCGCTTTTTAGCCGGGCGCTTCGCCTCCGGCAGCTTCCACCGGGGGGCGTCCCCCTTGCGGAAGACCCAGTCGTGGATCATGGCGACAAAGGGCTTGCGCCCTACGGTAAACTCGCTGTCCATGAAGTAGACGGCGGCGCTCATATAGGTCCAGAAGACGACGCCGAGATAGTAGATGCCGTAGATGATGCCGGTGTCGGTCATCGTCCGCAGCAGGATGACGACCAGCACGCAGATGCAGGCGGCGACCAGCGGGTTGAACCGCCGCTCCCTGATCATCCAGACATAGTAGCGGACGACCCGCTGGAGCACCAGGACGCCGAAGCATACAAAGGCCGCCAGCCCCACAAACCCCGACGCCGCGGCGATCTGGAAAAAGAGGTTGTGCAGCCCCCCGGAGACGCCCGGCAGGTAGATATCCTCCCCAAAGGCGGTGAAATACCGGGCGGCATAGCGGTAGGCCTCCGACGGGACGTTGTCGCTGCCGACCCCGAAGGCGGCGTTGTCCTTGATCAGCTCGATGCCCGCCTGCCAGAGGTAGTACCGCCCGCCGAACCGGGAACCGTAGTCGTCCCGCTCCAGCGAGACGTCGTCCGCCGTCATGACGGCGGAGACGCTGGTGTTGGTGACGTCGGCGAGGGTTTCGTTCAGCTGCTTCGAAAGGGGCGTCTGGATGACAAAGTTCGGCAAAATCTCCAGCGCGTAGGTGTGGGCGCCCAGCAGCGCCAGCGGCAGCACCACCGCGACAAACGCCGTCCGGCCGATCTTCCTGCGGCGGTCGGGCTTGTCGAAGGTGTGGAGGATCCCCGGCAGCTGCATCACCACCACCAGCAGCACCACATAGAAGCAGAGGCTGAAGATGCTGGTGCGGGAGTTGCACAGGAAGAGGATCAGCAGCTGTACCAGGTTGTTGACCACATAGAACGCCTTGCGGCCCCTGGAGAGGTTCTCCCGCTGGATGATGACGCTGACCACCGTCAGCATCAGGTTGATGACCATGAAAAAGCTGGCGGCGTTGGGGTTGGAATAAAACCCCCAGATCCGCCCGTCGTAGACGCCGTAATAATAGACGGTCCCTTCCACCGTATAGGCGAAGGCGATGCCCATAAAGAAGGTGGCAAGGGAGATAAACTGCCCGATAAACGACGCGACCATAAAGGTGTGGTTAAAGCGCAGCAGCTCCCGCTTGACCGTCCCCGGGGACTTGCGCAGGTCGTAGCTGTACATGACCAGCATATTGCTGATGATGTACGCCCACATCACCAGGTTGCGGGCGAGGTTCTGCTCCCGGTTGACCAGACAGGTCACCCCGTAGGCGATCAAAAAGAGGTACAAGGCCCCCCGGAAGCGGTTTACCATAAACAGCCGCTCGGTGAACAGGTCCTTGATCAGGATCAGCGCCGACCAGGCGAGCGTAAACTTGACAAACGGCCCGATCACCGGGTTTAAAAAGGCGCAGGTGCGGACGACCACCATCACCAGCACCACCAGCCGGTAGAGGTTGTGGTCCAGGACGGCGTCTACCGCCCGGCGCAGCAGAGATTTTTCCATTCCAAGCATTTCTCCTTTCCGGACGGTCAGCGCCCGCGGCGGTAATAGCCTTCGATCTTTTTGACCTGGGAGGGGAAGTCGAGCCCCTTTTCCCGCAGCGCGTCCCCATAGTCCCGGCGCTCCGCCGCCGCCATCGAAAGGAGCCTGTCCGCGACGGCGGCCTTATCTTCCGCGAGGGAGAAAAACGCCACCCGCTCGGTGACGCCGGCCTCTTTCGTGACCGTGTCGGACACCAGCACCGGCAACCCCTCCGCCGCCGCCTCGACGACCGTGAGCGGGAACCCCTCGAACTTGGAGGGCAGCACCATCACGTCCATCGCGCAGTAGGCGTCCTGGGGGTTGACGACATTCCCGGCGAAAACGACCGACTTTGAAAGCCCCATCGCTTCCGCCTTCCCCCTGGTCTCTTCCAGCAGCGGCCCGTCCCCGCAGAGCAGCAGGACGGCGTTTTCCCGCTTTTTCTTCACCTCGGCGAACAGCTCCAGCAGGTAAGCGTGGTTCTTGACCGGCGTAAACCGCCCGGTATGCCCGACGACAAAGGCGTCCGCCGGGATATGCCGCGACAGGCGGAACCGTTCCCGCCGCCCGGCGTCCCAGTAAAACCGCCTGAGGTCGACGCCGTTTAAGAGGACGGTGTAGCCGGCGTTCCCATAGGCAAACTTCCCGGCCGCGTCGGAACAGGCGAGCCGTATGATGGGCAGTTTCCCCAGTTTGCCGACGTGCAGCTTATGCAGCAGCCCGGCGAGCTTCCCGCCCTCCGTCCCGGCCGAATGGATGTGGGCGATGACCACCGGCACCCCGGCCCGCACCGCCTCCTCCAGCGGGACGATGTTACTGGCGGTCGAAAGATGGATATGGACGGCGTCGAACTTCTGCGACGCGAAGATCGCCCGGATCGCCCTGCGGTGGGCAAGGGGGCGGCGGCTGCGGGGAGGGACCGCCCGGATATGCCCGTAGCGGGCCTTGATCCGGTCTTCAAAAAAGGGGTGGGGGACAGTCGAGAGGAAGGTGACGTCATACTCGTTTTCCGGCAGCGTCTCAAACAGGTTGACCGCATAAGTCGACATCCCGCCGTTCCCGGCGCCGATGACGCCGGTCAGGATCTTAAGCGGCGCGGCGGCTTTTTTCCCCGCCCCTTCATACAGTCCCGAAAATTCCGCCGCGTCCGGCATATCGGACGGATAGCCGGCGGCTTCCCCCGGCATGGAACCGGGGAAAGGCTGATGCTGGTTCATACTGGCCCCTCCCATCACTTGACCGAAAAGAGGTCCTGTTTGATCTTGCTGGTGGAGATTTCCGGCGTCCGGGGGAGATAGACCACCTCGCAGTAATCTTTCAAGAAGTCAAACTTCCCCTTCCAGTCGTCCCCCATTACAAAGACGTCGACCTTGAATTCCTTCACATCCTCCACCTTCTGTTCCCAGCAGGTCTCAGGGATGACCAGGTCGACATACCGGATCGACTCGACCAGCATCTTCCGCTCCTCGTAGGAGAAATAGCATTCCTTCCCCTTGCCGCGGTTGAACTCGTCGGTCGACAGGGCGACGATCAGATAGTCCCCCAGCATCCGCGCCCGGCGCAGGAGGTTGATATGTCCGTAATGTAAAAGGTCAAAGGTTCCGTAGGTGATGACCTTGCGCATTTGCTTCATTCCTTTCCCGGTTTACCGGTTTTCAGTATATTTCGGGCGCCTGCTTGCCCGGCAGCCCGCCCTTCATTCGATCAGTCCGGCGATCCGGAGGCACCGCTCCGCGTCCCGCCCGCCGGGGAAGGCGTTTGTAAGCCTGCCGACCCGCTCCCGCTCGGCCTTATACCCGTCCTTCCCGGAGAGGAAGTCCGCGATAAACCGGGAAAATTCCTCCGGCGTGCGGATAAACGGCCCCGGCATCAGCGGGTAGGGGTCGTCGACGACAAACCCCCTCGTCTTCCGGTACTCCTCGATATCCCCGACGGTAAAGCCGATCGGGCGGTTGAGCAGCAGGTAGTCAAAATAAACGGACGAATAGTCGGTGACCAGCCCGTCGGACACGCCGAGCAGCGCGTACAGGTCGCAGCCCGCCTGCTGCATATCGTCGTTGGTGAGGATCTTCACCCGCGAGGCCCCCGACAGGTCCAGCAGGGAAAGGTCCTGCGCCGGGTGGATCTTCGCCAGCAGCAGGGCGTTTTCCGCCTCCAGCAGCCGGTTGACCTTTTCCAGGTCTTCCTTCGTCTCCAGCACCGGCAGCCCGGTCCCGGCCTTTGCCGCCGTATCCCGGTCGCCGAGGAAGGCCGACTGCCGGAAGGTCGGCAGCCAGAGGAGCAGCTTGTCAAAATCTTTCGGGATCCCCAGCTTCCCCAGCGGGTCGCCCGGGGCGAACATCGCGTCGTTGCGGGGGTGGCCGCAGACCTTGACCTTGTCCGCCGGGCAGCCGAAGGCTTTGGCCATGATCGGGACGAAAAAGTCCGACGCCGCCAGCACACAGGTGAAAAAGTCCTGGTCCTCTTCCTTTTCATACCGCCCGATCTTTTTCAGCGGCGACCCGTGCCAGACGTTTACGACCATCTGGTTGCTGGCGGGCTTGACCGGGTATTTGCCAAAGGAATAGAAAAAGGTCCGGGAAGTGAGGAAAGGGAGAAGCCCCCCTTTTGTATCGGTGAAGCGGACGTTTGCCGGGTGGGGGCGTTTTCCCCAGAGGGCGTGGTCGTCCACCGCGCAGACGATCTCATATTTTTCCGATTCCGGGCGGGCGACAAAAGCGTCGTAAACCGCCTTTACGTTGTCCCGGAAGCCCATATTGCTGTAAAAGACGACCCGGCGGGGGTTTTTGGGCAGCACCCGGTTTAAGAGGGTCAAAGGCGCCATCGCACGGCGCAGCAGATCTTTGTTCATGCCGGCGCCCCCTCACCGCCGGAGGACGCGGTCGTAGAATTTCCCCCGCATCCCGTTCGGCATCAGGCTGACCACCGCCTGCCCGGCGATGGCGTAGAGGGTATCCCCCAGCCCGGATACGCCGGTCTTGTGGATGGCCCAGCGGGCGTGGGCGGCGTTTTTAAGGTAGGGCCAGCCCCCCCGGCGGCGGTAGACGTCCTCCCCCGCCCGGAAATAAAGGATAAAGTCGTCCAGGTT
>CALXKG010000151.1 GCA_944388825.1 uncultured Clostridia bacterium
ATTAAATAATTCAATAAACAACCTAACAGGTAAGCACGCACCCTAAAGGCTCCCTCTCCGAGGGAGCTGGCCGCGCAGCGGACTGAAGGAGTGTGGTTAGACAGCTTTGCTGTATGACCACATAAGCAAAATAGTTTGAAAGAAAAACAGCTTTTGCTTGTTTTTCCCACTCCTTCCGGCGCATCCGCGCCACCTCCCTCGGGGAGGGAGGCTGAGGTTCGTGCCTTCCGAAAAGTTGTATTGTTCAATAAACTGATTAACGGATATATGCTTATCCATCAAGCGAATGTCCTTAAAGCCGCAAATCCCCCGGACACCGGTTTTGCACCGGTATCCGGGGGATTTTCTTATTTATTAAACATATCTTTCAGCTTATCGGCGAAAGATTTCTTCCTGGGGTTCTGCCGGTCGGTCAGCGAGTCCTCAAAGTCCTTGAGCTTCGCCTTCTGTTCGCGGGTCAGCGCCCGCGGCACCTCGACGACGACCGTCACATACTGGTCGCCCCGGCCGCGGCTGTTCAGCCGCTGGACGCCCTTGCCCCGCAGCCGGAAGACGGTGCCCGGCTGGGTGCCCTCCGGCATCGTATAGGCGACCGTCCCGTCGATGGTCGGCACCGTCAGCTCGTCGCCGGTGACCGCCTGGTAAAAGCTGACCGGGATCTCGCAGCGGATGTCGTACCCCTCCCGCCGGAAGGTCGGGTGGGGCTGGACCGCCACCGTGACCAGCAGGTCGCCGGCAGGGCCGCCGTTGGCCCCGGCGTTGCCCTTGCCCCGCAGGGAAAGGGTCTGCCCGTCGTCGATACCGGCCGGGATGACCACCTCGATGGTCGAAGTGGCGCTGGTCGTCCCACGCCCGGCGCACTTGGGGCAAGTCTTCTCGATCACCCGGCCGCTGCCGCCGCAGGCGTCGCAGGTCCGCTGGGTCGCGATGACGCCGAAGGGGGTCCGCTGCTGCACCCGCACGGTGCCGGAGCCGCCGCAGGTCGGGCAGGTCTTCATCGCGGTACCGTGCTCGGCGCCGGTGCCGCCGCACTCCTTGCAGCTGTCGGTGCGGGTAACCGAGATCTTCTTATTGGCGCCCTTGCAGGCCTCCATAAACGAGATGGAGATCTGCACATGGATGTCGCTCCCCCGCCGGGGAGCGTTGGGGCTGGAACGCCGCCGGCCGCCGCCGAAGCCGCCGCCGAAAAAGTCCTCGAAGATCGAGCCGATGTCCCCCATATCCATATTGCCGAAGCCCCCGAAGCCGGACGCGCCGGCTTCCCCGGCCCCGTAGCTGGGGTCGACCCCGGCAAAGCCGAACTGGTCGTAGCGCTGGCGCTTCTGGGGGTCGGACAGTACCTCGTAGGCCTCGTTGACCTCTTTGAATTTTTCCTCGGCGGCCTTGTCGCCGGGGTTGAGGTCGGGATGGTATTTTTTCGCCATCTTACGGTATGCTTTTTTCAGTTCGTCCTCGCTGACGCCCTTCTGGACGCCGAGGACTTCGTAATAATCTCGTTTGTCAGCCACTCGTTACTCCTCCTACCCGCACCGCCTGACCGCGTCTACGCCATGCGGGAAAAATCAGCTTCATGCAAAGCAGACGGGTAAGCGGAACCATTTCCGCTTACCCGGCCGCCGCGGCGGATGCCCGCCGGGAAATTATTCTTACTTGTTGTCGTCCACTTCATGGAAGTCGGCGTCGACGACGTTGGGGTCGCCGCCCTGGGAAGCGCCGCCGCCCATATTGCCGTTCATGCCGCCCATGTTCCCCATGTCGGGGCCGGGGCCCGCCTGGCCGGCCTGCTGCTGGGCCTGGTAGAGCTTTTCCGAGAGGGCGTAGAACGCCTTCTGCACCTCGTCCTGTTTGGACTTGATGAGCGCGACGTCGTCGCCCTTGAGCGCCTCTTTGAGGTCGGAGAGCTTCGACTCGACTTCGTTTTTCTCGGAAGCGGAGACCTTGTCGCCGATCTCCTTCAGCGTCTTCTCGGTCTGGTAGACCATCTGCTCGGCGTTGTTGCGGGTGTCGACCGCTTCTCTCGCCTTCTTGTCCTCGGCGGCGTAGGCTTCGGCGTCGCGGACCGCCTTGTCGATATCCTCTTTGCTCATATTGGTCGAAGAGGTGATGGTGATCTGCTGTTCCTTGCCGGTGCCGAGGTCCTTGGCCGAGACATGGACGATGCCGTTGGCGTCGATATCGAAGGTGACTTCGATCTGGGGGACGCCGCGGGGCGCCGCGGGGATCCCATCCAGCCGGAACATCCCCATCGACTTGTTATCCTTGGCGAATTCCCGTTCGCCCTGGAGGACGTGGATCTCAACCGAGGTCTGCCCGTCGGCAGCGGTCGAGAAGATCTGGCTCTTCTTGGTCGGGATGGTGGTGTTGCGCTCGATGATCTTGGTGAAGACGCCGCCCAGCGTCTCCAGGCCGAGGGACAGCGGGGTAACGTCCAGCAGCAGCAGGCCCTTGACCTCGCCGCCGAGGACGCCGCCCTGGATGGCCGCGCCGATCGCGACGCATTCGTCCGGGTTCAGGTTCTTGGAGGGCTCCATGCCGGTCGCGTTCTTGACCGCTTCCTGCACGGCGACGATACGGGTGGAGCCGCCGACCAGCAGGACCTTGTTGAGGTCGCGGGTGGTGAGGCCGGCGTCGGAGAGCGCCTGGCGGACCGGGCCCATCGTCGCTTCGACGAGGTCGGCGGTCAGCTCGTTGAATTTCGCGCGGGTGAGGGTGACGTCGAGGTTCTTCGGGGTGCCGGTCTTGTCGACGCAGATGAACGGCAGGGTAATCTGGGAGGTGGTGACGCCGGACAGGTCGATCTTCGCCTTTTCGGCCGCGTCTTTCAGCCGCTGCATCGCCATCTTGTCATTCCGAAGGTCGACCCCATCCGACTGGATGAAGCCCTGGACCAGCCAGTCGATGATCCGCTGGTCGAAGTCGTCGCCGCCCAGGTGGTTGTTGCCGGCGGTCGCGAGGACTTCCTGGACGCCCTCGCCCATCTCGATGATCGAGACTTCGAAGGTGCCGCCGCCCAGGTCGTAGACCATGACCTTCTGGTCGCCTTCCTTATCGGCGCCGTAAGCCAGCGCCGCCGCGGTCGGCTCGTTGATGATCCGCTTGACGTCAAGCCCGGCGATATGGCCGGCGTCCTTGGTCGCCTGCCGCTGGGCGTCGGTGAAGTAGGCGGGGCAGGTGATGACCGCCTCGGTGACGGTCTCGCCGAGGTAGGCTTCCGCGTCGGCTTTCAGCTTCTGCAGGATCATCGCGGAGATCTCCTGCGGGGTATAGCCCTTGCCGTCGATGGTGACCTTATAATCGGAGCCCATATGCCGCTTGATCGAGGAGATGGTGCGGTCGGGGTTCATGACCGCCTGCCGTTTGGCGACGGCGCCGACCATCCGCTCGCCGTCCTTCGAGAAGGAGACGACGGAGGGGGTGGTGCGCATCCCTTCGTGGTTGGTGATGACGACCGGCTCGCCGTTTTCCATGACGGCGACGCAGGAGTTGGTGGTGCCAAGGTCAATCCCGATGATTTTTCCCATAATAAATTCCTCCAATTTTATTCCAAAACAGTTGTGGTATCCATTTTATGATGTGCCTGACCCGCTTACGGGTTCGCGACCGCGACCATCGCATGGCGGATCACTTTGCCGCCCAGCGTGTAGCCCTTCTGCATGACCGCCGCGACGACGTTTTCACCCAGTTCCGGGTTTTCCACCCGGCTGACCGCGTAGTGGAGCTCGGGGTCGAAGGGGGCGCCCTCCGCCTTGATCTCCTCGACGCCCATCTTGGTGAGGATGCTCACCATATTGTCGTGGGTGAGCTGAACGCCGCGTAAGAACTCCTCGTCGCTGCACCCGATGCCGAGCGCCCGCTCGAGGGTGTCCAGCACCGGCAAGAGGTCGCCGATGCACTTGATCCGGGCGTTTAAGCCGATCTCGTCCTTTTCCTTCAGCGTCCGCTTGCGGTAGTTGTCAAACTCGGCGATCTTGCGCAGCAGCTGGTCTTCCAGGTCTTTTACCTTTTTTTCCAGCTCATCCGCCGGGGCTTCCGGCGCCTTTTCCGCTTCAGCCGCCGTTTCCGCGGGCGCTTCCGCTTCCGGCGCTTCCGCCGTCGTCTTCTCCGCCTCGGGGACGGCCTCTTCCCTGACCGCTTCGTTTACAGCCTTTTCCTCTTCTTTTTTATGCAACACAGAACCCTTCCTTTCTCAAAATGCAGGGGGTTTGATTTTCTGATTCTACAGCTTGACGACGATCCCGCCGGCCTTCCGTTCCGGCCGCACCGGCTTGGAACGGTCTTCCTCCAGCCCGTCGGTCAACAGCCTGGTCACCGTGTCGGCGACCGCCTCGACCGCCGGGATCACCCGGCCGTAATCCATCCGCCGGGGGCCGATGATGCCGAAATACCCGAGGATGCCGCCGGCCTGCCGGAAGGGGGAGATGATCAGGCTGGAATTTTCCAGCGACAGCCCGCCCCTCGAACCGCCGAACCGGATGGTCAGCCCGGTGGGGTCGGATTCCACCAGCTCGATGATCCGCTGCTTCTGGTCCAGCAGCAGCGCGAAATCCTCCGGCTTTAAAATGCCGTGGCGCAGGATGCTGGACTCGTTGTAGATCGAGACCTGCTCCTGCTGCAGCGCCCGGGTGATCGCGTAGACGCCGTAGAGCAGCGGCACCAGCCCGACATTGTAGCTGCCAAGCCCCAGCCCCAGCTCGACGATCTTCTCGTTGCTTAACGACTCGATCCGCGTCCCGACGATATTCTCCCGGATGAACCGGACGAAAAACGCCCGCTGTTCGGGGGTCACGTCGATCTCCAGCCGGACGACCCGCGTTTCGGCCGAGCCGCTGGAGGTGCCCATCAAAAGGGCGTACAGCCGCCGCCCGATCGGGATGACGTCGACCTTGGTGATGATCGCCTCGTTCATCCGCCCGGCGGCGGAAATGCTGGCGCAGTCGGTCATGTCGGCCAGCAGCTCGGAGGCGCTGCGCACCAGTTCTTGGGGGTTCAGGTCGCCCATCACCAGCTCGCCTTCGATCCGCCGCCGGTTTTCTTCCGAAAGGGGTTCCCGCCGCATCAGCTGGTTGATGTAGAAGCGGTAGCCGCGGCTGGTCGGGATCCGGCCGGCGGAGGTGTGGGGCTGGTGCAGGTATCCCATCTGTTCCAGCGCCGCCATATCGTTGCGGATGGTGGCGGATGAAACGTCCCGCAGGACTTCGTCGGCGATGACCCGGGAGCCGACCGGCTCCCCCCGTTCAATATACAGCTCGATGACCGATTTCAGGATCACGAGCCTCCTCATATCTCCCTTCAAGGGTATCCACCGCCTGTCGCTGAATTCTGTCCGCCGCGGTTTATCCCGACCGGCGGGCAAAATATCTTTTTGTTTTCTTAGCACTCTACATCTCTGAGTGCTAAGTATACTGTACCACGTCTTTCACCGGTTGTCAAGACCTTTTTCCAAAAAATCCAAAAAAATTTTCCCGACAGCTGGCAGGCAGGGTCTGGAAGTGCTAAATCCATACCGGCCATCGGGATACGGGAAACTTTTTCCCAGCCCTTGCCTATCCCGTTAAAATCCGGTATACTGGAAAGTACACGCAGACATTTCCCGACCGAATCTGACATATTTTAAGGGGGCAACCGGTATTTTAAAAGAACAGAAAGAAAAAATCGCCGACTTTTTCTGGAAAACCCGTGAAAACCACTTTATGCTGGCCCTTTCGCTCGCCCTGCTGGTCCTTTACCTGCTCCTGCGGCGGAGCAAGGCGGCCGTCCGGTTCGTCATCCGGTACCTGACGACCCCTTTTAAGCGGATGATGGGGTGGCTTACCAACTTCCTCCCCTTCTCGCTGACCGAGTGGGTGGTCATACTGGCGGCGGTTACCGCCCTCTTTTTCCTTATATGGGGGATTATCCGGATGGCCAAGCGCCCGGGGAAAGCGCTGCGGCTGTACAAAGGCGTTACCGGCTTGCTGGCCGCCGGGCTGCTCGTCCTGGACGGGTACCAGTGGCTGTGGGGCTTAAACTACTACGGGGACAGCTTTGCGGACTTAAGCGGGCTTTCCGTCCGGCCGGTCGCGGCGGACGACCTTTATGAAACGGCCCTTTACTACGCGGAAATGGCAAACGCGCTTTCGGACAGGGTCGCCCGGGACGGGGACGGGCTGTTCGCCGAGCCGCTGGACGAGATCTTCGCGGCGTCGGACACCGTCTACTCCGGCCTGGCCGCCGACTATCCCTTCCTCGACACGCCAGTCCGCCGCCCCAAGCGGATGCTCTTTTCAGAGGCGATGAGCATGACCGGCTTCACCGGCGTCTACTTTCCGTTTACTTCCGAGACAAACCTGAATGTAAACGCCCCCGCCTGCCTGCTGCCGTCGACCATCGCCCATGAGCTGGCCCATCAGAAAAACGTCGCCGCCGAACAGGAGGCGAATTTCCTGGCGGTCAAAGCCTCCACCACCTGCGGCAACGACGTCTACGGGTACTCGGGGGCGCTCCTCGGCTACATCCACCTGGGCAACGCCCTCTATGAAGCCGACTACGCGAAGTGGGAAGAAGTCTACCAGACCCTAAACGACGCGGTGCGGGCGGACCTCGCCGGCAACAACGCCTACTGGGCCTCCTACGAGGAGAAGGGCACCGGCGCCGCCGAGGCGGTCTACGAGGTCTTTCTGCAGGCCCAGGGGCAGCCGCTCGGGATGAAGAGCTACGGGGCCTGCGTCGACCTGCTGGTGGCGGATTACCTTGCGATGGAAAACTGAGCCGGGCGCATGAAACGGGCGTTTCCCTGCCATACTGTAAAGAGCGTTTGAAATCCCTCTGCCCGTTTTCAAACGCGCTCCAGCCTGTGGCCATATCCGCCAAAAAACGCCGGAATTGGGGATGGAAATTTTCTCCCCGCCGGCGCAACCTTTTCCCCTCCTGTCTGGTATTATCAGTACGGAAAGGATACGGCCGCAAAAACAAGCGAAAGGGAAATGCGTATGAAACGTTTTTGCAGCCTCCTTTGCCTGGCGGCCCTGGCCGCCGCGCTGCTGCTCCTGCTGAACGGGTGCGGCGCTTCCGCCGCGACGGCGGAAACGGTATACGGCGCGGTGGAAGCGGCTTTTACCGAAAAATACGGCCACGGCCCGATTTCCGCCGCCCCCGTCCCGGTCGACGAAACCGTTCTGCGGGAAAAGTTCGGCCTGACGGAGGCGGAAACGGAAAGCTACCGGGGCGAGATCGCCGGGATGATGACCAACTGCGATATGCTCCTCGTCGTACAGGCGAAGGACGGGAAGGGCCCGGCGGTCGAGACGGCGCTTGAAAAAGCCCTCGAGGACCAGAAGGCGGCCTTCCAGTGGTACGCGGTCATGGACAACCCCGAGCGGCTGGACGCCGCGAAGATCGTGTCCGAAGGGGACTTTTACGGGCTGCTGCTGGTCGGCGTCAGCCCGGAGGACCCGGACGGGGAAAAGGATTTCGCCGCCGACGTGGCGCTGGCCGAAAAGGCGTTCCGGGAAGCCGCCAAATAAGACATTTTTCTATCGAAAGGAACAGACATCTATGAAAAAATCGATCACCGCCCTGCTGCTCGCCGGACTTTTGGCCCTCTCCCTCGCCGGGTGCGGCGGAGAGGACGAAACCCCCTCTTCTTCCGCGCCTTCCGTTTCCGCCTCGGAACCTTCGGAGTCCTCGGAACCCTCCGCTTCGGAAGAGCCGGACGAAAGCGACTCCGAAGGGTCTTCTGAAGAAGTTTCGGAGGAAGAGAGCGAACTGGAAAGCAGTTCCCCCGAATCCGCAGAGGTATCCGAAGTTTCAGAGGACGCGGCCGGAAGCGCGCCCAGCTCTTCCAGTTCTTCCAGCTCGAAGCCTTCTTCCTCTGCCAGCTCCTCCAAACCGGCGGAGTCGAAGCCCAGCGCTTCCAAGCCTTCCGCCCCGTCCTCTGCCCCCAGTTCGGAACCGTCGTCCGCGCCGTCCTCTGAACCTTCTTCCGAGCCGTCCTCTGAGCCTTCTTCCGAACCCTCTTCCGAAACGTCCGAATCCACCGGCGTCTCGGCCGAAGCGGTCTACGACGCGATCGACGCGGCCTTCCAGGCGGAATATGGGCATGGGCCGATCGTCAGCATGGCGGTCGCGGTGGACGACACCACCCTGCAGGAAAAGTTCCACATCACTTCCGATATGGCCGAGTCCTATAAGGGCTCGATCGCCGGGATGATGACCAACTGCGACGAGCTGCTGGTCGTCAAAGCCAAGGACGGGCAGATCGACGCGGTCAAGGCGGCGCTGGAACAGGCGCTCGCCGACCAGAAGGCGGCCTTTGAATGGTACGGGGTCATGGGCAACCCCGAGCGCCTCGCGGCCGCCAAAGTCGTCATCAGCGGCAACTACGCGGCCCTGTTGATCGTCGGGGTCATCCCGGAGGACAGCGAGGCGGGGTATGATTTTGCCTCGGACGTCTCGCTGGCGGAAAACGCCTTTAAATCGGCCATCGGCTAAACCGCTCAAAAGAACCTTCTCCACTCTCTTTTGAAAGGAATGATCCGTCCCGATGGTCTTCAGCAGCCTTCTTTTCCTCTTCCGCTTCCTGCCGGCGGCGCTGCTCCTTTACTACATCACCCCCCGGCGGTTTAAAAACCTGACCCTTCTGATCGTCTCGCTGATCTTCTACTCCTGGGGGGAGGTCAAATACCTCCCCATCATGATCGCGTCGATGGTCATCGATTACAGCTGCGGGCAGGGGATCCGGGTGTTTGGCCAAAACCCGAAGCTCCGCAAGTTTTTCCTGCTCTGCTCGGTCATATTAAACCTCGGCATCCTGTTTACCTTTAAATACACCGGGTTTTTGTTTGAAAACCTGCGGGCGATCGGCATCCCGGCCCCCTATTTCGACCCGACGCTGCCGCTCGGCATCAGCTTTTACACCTTCCAGACGATGAGCTATACCATCGACGTCTACCGGGGGGATGTCGAGCCGGAGACCAACTTCATCTCCTTCGGCGCCTACGTCGTCCTCTTCCCGCAGCTGATCGCCGGGCCGATCGTCCGGTACTCGGACGTCGCGAAGGAATTAAAAAGCCGGAAGATCACCCTTCCCCAGATCGAGAAGGGGTGCGTCTACTTCATCCTGGGGCTGGGCAGCAAGGTGCTGATCGCCAACAACGTCGGCTCCCTCTGGGACTCGACCGCCGCCCTGCCGCTCGGCGAGATCTCGACCCCGCTGGCCTGGATCGCGGCGGTCGCCTACTCGCTGCAGATCTACTTTGACTTTTCCGGCTACTCGCTGATGGCGATCGGGCTGGGGCATATGCTGGGGTTCAACTTCCCGCAGAACTTCAACTACCCCTATATCGCCGGGTCGGTCACCGACTTCTGGCGGCGGTGGCATATGACCCTGTCCAGCTGGTTTCGGGAGTACGTCTATTTTCCCCTCGGCGGCAGCCGGTGCAGCGAATTAAAACGCACCCGCAACCTGTTTATCGTCTGGGGGCTGACCGGGCTGTGGCACGGGGCCAGCTGGAACTTCGTGCTGTGGGGGCTGTGGTTCTTCGTGCTCCTGTTCTTTGAAAAAAAGTGGCTGCTCGGCTGGTATAAAAAGCATAAGGCCGCGGCCCACATGATCATGCCGGTCGTGCTCATCCTCTCGTGGGTGCTGTTCGCGATCAGCGACTTTTCCCGGCTTGGCGGCTACTTCGGGCGGATGTTCGGGATCGGCGGCTTTGGGTCGGCCAGCAACCCGCTGGACTGGGCCTACGCGCTGCACAACTACGGGATCACCATCCTGCTGGGCATCGTCTTTTCGCTCCCGGTCATCCAGAAGCTGCACGACAAGGCGGTCGCCCGGTTCAGCTACGGGGCGGCGGTCAAGACGGTCGAGACGGCGCTGCTGGCGGGGGTGCTGCTCCTGTCGGTCGCCTACCTGGTCGACTCGACCTACAACCCGTTTATCTACTGGAACTTCTAAGGAGGCGTCGGCATGAAAAAAGACAAAAAACGCCGGTTTTACCCGACGGCGGCGGTGCTGATGGGGTTTGTCGCCCTGATGACGGCGGCAGATGTCCTGACGCCGGTCAAGGCTTTTTCCGAGATGGAAAACCGCAGCCTGGCGCAAAAGTCAAAGCTGTCGGTCTCCCGGCTGATCAGCGGGGAGTTCCAGAAGGATTATGAGACCTACGTCTCCGACCAGTTCGCCGGGCGGGACGGGTGGATCACGGCAAAGTCGGTATCCGAGTCCGCTCTGCAGAAGACCGAGAACAACGGCATCCTGTACGGCAAAAACGGCGCCTTTTTCGGGAAATTCACCTCCTATAACCAGGAGCAGCTGGAACGGAACCTCTACTTTCTGGACGGGTTTGCCAAAGACGGCCACCCGCTGACCTTCGCGGTGGTGCCGAGCGGGTATGAATACGCGCTGGACCAGCTGCCGGCCGGGGCCGGGCAGGTGGACGAGCGGGCGGTCATCGCGGATATCCGGGAAACCCTCTCGGAAAACCCGGACATCCATTGGTTTGACGCAGACGGTCTGCTCTCCGCCCAGCAGAGCGAGGACCTCTTCTACCGCACCGACCACCACTGGAAGGGGGAGACCGCCTACCTGGTCTACGCCGCCCTCTGCGAAACGTGGGGGCTGGAGCCGGCCAGGGCGGAAGACCTGGTGCTGCGGGAGGTGGAAGGTTTTTACGGCACCTACTACTCCAAATGCAAAAAGGCGGGGACAAAGCCCGAGACCCTCACCTTCTACGACCAGCCCTTCCCCATCCATACCGAAGTGCTGAATATGCAGATGGAGATGGAGGAGAAGGAAAACTGGTACGATGCCTCCAAGTTTGAGCAGCGGGACAAGTACGGGGCGCTCCTCTGGGGCAACACCGGCCTGACCATTCTGTCGAAGGAAACGCTGCCGGAGGAGCCGAAACGGCTGCTGCTCATCAAGGATTCCTTCTCCAACTGCCTGGCCCCCCTCTTCCTCAGCAACTTCGACGAGGTGTATATCGTCGACCTGCGCTCGCTCCCCTACGGCTTAAACGAGATGTGTAAGACGCTCCAGTTCGACGAGACGCTGGTGCTCTATAACTTTGAAAACCTCGAGTCGGACACCAACTTCTACCGGCTGACCTATTAAGGTCAACAAAAAAGCCGGCGCAGCGCGCCCCGGTTTGTCCCAAACGCCGAAATAGCGGATTCCGTTTTTTTCTTCGGGAAAAACCGTTGACAAACCGGGAAGCGTCTGCTATAATAATTAACGCTGACCCGAACGGGTCACAAAACCAGCGGGAAAGCCCATCCGGCCGGAACGCTTTACAATAGAATGCCGTCAGGTGGTGTAGGCCGTAAAAGTTTTCCTGACGATATTGTGTGAGAGCCATTAGCTCAGTTGGCAGAGCATTTGACTTTTAATCAAAGGGTCCGGAGTTCGAGCCTCCGATGGCTCACCAAGCATTGGAAACAGGTGTCAGTCCCATTCGTCTATGTGAATAGTGGGCCTGGCGCCTGTTTGCGCGTATACGACTTTTTCCCATATCCCATAGGAGGAATTTGATGCAGAGCGCCGCAAAACCCCTTTCCACCGCTGAACTGGCTGTCCGCCTGCTGGAGCTGCACGGGGAGGATTTGATCTCCTCTGCCGGAATGCAGATCGAAAAACGCCTTTCCCACCACGGCAGCATCACCTGCTTCGACCACTCGGTCGCGGTGGCGAAGATGAGCGTCTATATGGCGCTGAAACTCCGGGTGCGGGTGGATATGCGCAGCATGGTCCGCGGGGCGCTTTTGCACGACTATTTCCTGTATGACTGGCGGGACGGCGAGGCGGGCCACGACCTCCACGGCTTCAAGCACGCCCGCCGGGCGCTCCAAAACGCCGAACGGGATTTTACCCTTTCCCCCATCGCCCGGGACGTGATCGTCAAGCACATGTTCCCCCTCAATATCACCCCGCCCCGCTACCGGGAGAGCGTCTTTGTGACGGTCGCCGACAAGGTCTGCGCGGTGCGGGAGTTCTCCAAATCGGTCTGGTGGATGCTGCCGGTTGTCCGCCGGAAACACGCCTGAAGAGAAAAACAAACCGCCCTTCCAAAACGGAGGGGCGGTTTTTGCGTTAGGAGGCGGATTCGACGATCGATTCGAGGGGGGCGAGGATGTCGCTTTCGGGGTCGAGAAGGCCGTCGAGGATGTCGCCCGGCGCGAAGGTATCCTCGTATTCATCCGGGTTGCCGCGGATATTTATGGCCGCTTCCAGAATGCCTGCATACAGATCGTCTTCAGGTTTGTAGTCATATTCCGTAAAGCAGTAGGCGGTGGAGAAAGGGTAAAGGGAATCATCCGGCATAATGGCAAACATGCATTCCTCATCATTGGTCGGAATATAGACATCATACGCATCCTTATAAGAGAGAATCATAATCAATTCGTCATTCCGGTAAGGGTGTGCGACGCCGTTTTCCCGGTCGCCCCAGAAACAGACGGTGATGGTTTCCGGCGTCGCTGCTCCCATCAGATGTTCCGTTACTTTAAAGGTATACTCCGTTCCTCTATAATCCGGAATATCGCTTTCAACACCGTCAGAGGTAATAACACCACGGACAACGGTATCTCCTAGACGCAAGTTGGTTTCCATAGAAGGACCGTAAGCACGCATGGGCGCGGTATATGGCCACATTATTCTCCTCGTCTCCGGCGAATAGGGATATCGCCAGGTTGCCCGCCTATACTGCCAGACCCCGAACGCCCCGGCGGCTGCCAGCAGGATGGCGAGGGCCCCCAGCAGGATTTTCTTTTGCTTGCCCCTCATATGATCACCCCGTTTCCGTTTCAATTATACCATAGAATTTGCCGTTTTTCAACAATTTTATTTGTGAATATTGGGCAATCCGCCATTTTCTCCCCCTGCTGGATTTTATTGCCGAAATATGGTATAATGCCCGGTGTACCCCAAATTTGCGCCGGTCCTGCCGGCATATGAAAGGAAGCCTGAAAACGCGATGTTTAAAAAATTCGCCCGCTACTACAGGCCGCACATGAAGATGTTCATCCTCGACATGTGCGCCGCCTTTGCCGTCTCGGTCGCCGACCTGTTCTACCCGCGGATCGCCCAGGACATCATCAACGACTATGTCCCGAACAAGAACCTGCGGATGCTGCTCATCTGGTCGGGGGCGCTCCTGCTCATCTACCTCATCAAGATGCTTTTAAACTTCTTCATGCAGTACCAGGGGCATATGGTCGGCATCGGCATCCAGTCGGATATGCGCAAGGAGGCGTTTAAACGGCTGCAAAAGCTGCCCTTCGCCTACTTTGACGAGAACAAGACCGGCGCCATCCTCTCCCGGGTGGTCAACGATACCTTCGAGATCGCCGAGCTTTCCCACCACGGGCCGGAAGACCTGTTCCTCTCGTTCATCACGCTGATCGGCGCGTTTATCATGATGGCGCAGATCAACCTGCCGCTCACCCTTATCCTGTTTGCCGTCGTGCCGCTGATCGTATTGTTCGCGATCCTGCTGCGGCGGCATATGGACAAGGCGTTCACCCGCTCCCGCGTCGAGATCGCCGAGGTCAACGCGACGATCGAAAACTCGATCGCCGGCATCCGGGTCTCCCGCAGCTATGTCTCCTCCGACATCGAGCTGAAAAAATTCGACGAGAACAACCAGCGCTATATCCAGGCCCGGGACGAGAGCTATAAGGTGATGGGCGTCTTTTTCTCGGGGATGGGGCTGTTTACCGACCTGCTGTACCTGATGGTGCTCTTTTTCGGCGGGCTGTTCTTCTTCTACGACCAGATCAACGTCGGCGAGTTCGCCGCCTATATCCTCTACATCAATATGTTCTTAAACCCGATCAAAAAGCTGGTCAACATCTTCGAGCAGCTGCAAAACGGCATGACCGGGTTTAAACGGGTGCAGGAGATCATCGACGAGCCGGAAGAGCCGGAGGACCCGGACGCGAAGGAGCTGGAAAACGTAAAGGGCGACATCGACTTCGACGACGTCACCTTCTCCTATGCCCCCGAAGGGGACAACGCCCCCCACACCGTCATCGACCACCTCTCCCTCCACATCGACAAAGGCAAAACGGTGGCGCTGGTCGGGCCGTCGGGGTCGGGCAAGACGACCCTCTGCCATCTGATCCCGCGGTTTTACGAGATCGACTCCGGCTCCATCAAGATCGACGGGCAGGATATCCGGGGGCTGACCCGGCTGTCGCTGCGGCAGAACATCGGCATGGTCGCCCAGGACGTCTTCCTCTTCACCGGCACCATCCGGGAGAATATCGCCTACGGGAAACTGGACGCCACCGACGAGGAGATCTACGACGCCGCCAGGAAAGCCAACATCCACGATTATATCATGACCCTCCCCGACGGCTACGACACCTATATCGGCGAACGGGGGGTCAAGCTGTCGGGCGGCCAGAAGCAGCGGATCTCGATCGCCCGGGTCTTCCTCAAAAACCCGTCGATCCTGATTCTGGACGAGGCCACCTCGGCGTTGGACAACGCGACCGAGATGCTGATCCAGGCGGCGCTGGACAAGCTGTCCAAAGGCCGCACCTCGCTGATCGTCGCCCACCGGCTCTCCACCATCAAAAACGCCGACGAGATCATCGTCCTGACCGAGGAGGGGGTTAAAGAACGCGGGACCCATGCGGAACTGCTGGCGAAAAACGGGATGTACGCTTCGCTGTATCAGTATCAGTTCCGGGAATAAGCGGCATACTAAAAACAACGCGGGAGGTGAAAGCGTTGGATTACAAGCGGATTTTGCAAAAAAAGGCGCTGTTTGAAGCAAAACGGCATTTAATCCCGCCGGAAGTGCTGGAAAAGTACGAAAAGGACTTTGAGATCGAATATGCTCACCACTCGACCGCCATTGAGGGGAACACGCTGACCCTTATCCAGACCAAGGTCATCCTGGAAGACGGGCTGTCGGTCGGCGGCAAGACACTGCGGGAAATTTATGAGGTCACCAACCACAACAAAGCCTTCCACTTTGTCCGGCGGTGCATTGAAGATGGGAAACCGCTGGACGAAGGGCTGATGAAGGATATCCACGCCCTGTTGATGGAAAATATCCTGGTGGGCGGGGTCTATCGGAATGTCGAGGTGCGGATCACCGGCGCAGGGTTTAAACCCCCCGTTCCCAGCGAAATGTTCCGGCAGATAAAGGACTTTTTCGCCGCTCTCCCCTACCGGACCGGCTTAAACCCGATCGAACTGGCGGCTTGGACCCATGCGGAATTCGTCCGCATCCATCCCTTTGCCGACGGAAACGGACGGACGGCGCGGATGCTGCTCAACTACCAGCTGATGGCCCATGCCTTTATCCCCATTTCCATCCGCAAGGAAAACCGACTTGCTTATTACGAGGCGTTGGAAGCCTTTGCGGTACAGGGGGATTTAACCCCCTTCGCCGATATGGCGGCGGCGCTCGTCGAGGAAAAGTATGACGAGCTGCTCCGGATGGTTCCGGAAGAATAAGCAGTAACCACAAAAGCCCGGGAGACGCGCCTCCCGGGCTTTTCCATTCCCGCCCGCTCCTTCGACCAAATCCCCGCGTCCGATGGGCTATACTGGAAGTGTTTCCAATCCCCCGCGGCAGTCCCTGTAACGAAAAAGGGGACTCAAACGCGCTCCGGGATGGAGGGAGGGGATGCTGTGCAGACAGTCTATATCGACGTACTGGTCGCCTTAAACCTCCTGCTCACCTGGGCGATGCTCCGGGCCTGCGGGGAACTCTGCCACCGGGCCGCCCGGAAGGGGCGGATGGCGCTGGCGTCCGGCATCGGCGGGATAAGCTCTCTGGTCATCCTGCTGCCGGAGCTGCCGTGGGGGGCGCTGCTGGTCCTGCGGCTGCTGCTCTCCGGCCTGCTGGTCCGCGCCGCCTTCCGCTGGGAGGGCTGGCGGCAGCTGGCCCGGATGGCGGGGCTGTTATTCGCCGTCAGCCTGCTGTTCGCCGGGGGTACGGCGGCGGTCTGGAGCCTGTTCGCCCCCCGGGGGATCGCCCTGCGCAACGGGACAGTCTACTTCCACATCCCCGCCTGGATGCTGGCCGGGGCGGCGACGGTGGGATACCTGGCGGCGAGAGGCGTCGGGGCCGCGCTGGAAAAGCGGATGCCGTCGGCGCTCACCGAGGACTACGTCGCCTCTGTAAACGGCCGGGACGCCCCGCTGCGGCTGCTGACCGACACCGGCAACCGGCTCACCTTTTCCGGGCGGCCGGTCGCGGTCATCGGGACAAAGGCGGCGGGTTTCCTGCCGCCGGAAGCCGCTGCCGCGGCAGAGGACATCACCATCGCGGCCAGCGGCAAACTCAAGCTCATCCCTTGCCGGACAGTCGCCGGGGAAAAGCTGCTGCCGGGCGTCGAGGCGCGGCTGACCCGCAGGCGGGACGGGGCTGTTTTTCCCTGCATCCTGGCGGTGACGGCGGAAAACTGCTTCCCGGGTATGCCGGACGGAAAGGAGGGGGCCGACGGGGTCATCGGGGTTGTGAACTGAAACGCTTTGAGGAGGAAATCGGATGAAATTCGCGCTGAAAAACCACCTGCGGCTGAGACTCATCTTCTGGCTGAAAAACCCGGCGCACCTCTCCCCCGGGGAAAACGCCCTCCACTTCATCGGCGGCGGGTCGCTCCCCCCGCCCCTCACCCGGGAGGAGGAAGAGCGGCTGGTCGCCCGCCTCCCCGACCCCGCCGTCAAGGAGACGCTGATCACCCGCAACCTGCGGCTGGTCGTCTACATCGCCCGCAAGTTCGAAGGGGGCGGCAATTCGCTGGAGGATTTAAGCTCGATCGGGGCGATCGGGCTGATCAAGGCGGTCGACACCTTCTCGCCGGACAAGAAGAACAAACTGGCGACCTACGCCTCCCGCTGCATCGAAAACGAGATCCTGATGCACCTGCGCAAGACCTCCCGCCTCCGGAGCGAGGTGTCCTTTGACGAGCCCTTAAACGTCGACTGGGACGGGAATGAGCTGCTGCTCAGCGACGT
>CALXKG010000152.1 GCA_944388825.1 uncultured Clostridia bacterium
TCCATTGATCTGGGCGGAGTATTCAACAGGCTGGGAACAGGCGGCAAAAAGGAACAGACAGAGGGCCGTCAGGCAGAACAGCAGCCATTTTTTCATCATAATCACCTCGGAAATCCCGGGATATTGACCGGGATATTGAATGGAAACAGCAAATCCGTCAAATCTCCATGTTTCCCCTTACCGGATGATGACCGCCCGCTTGCCCATCGCCTCGTAAATCGGGAGGAAGAAGTCGATGGTGAGGGTGTGCTTGCCCCGCGCGGGGTCGGAAAAGGAGATCTTTCCGCCGGCGATGTCGATACCGGTGACGACGAGGGCGTGGGTGCCGATGTAGGGCTTATAGGTCGAGCCGTCCGGCAATGTCCAGCGGACGGAGGAATAGCCGAAGGGCTTTAGGCCCGGCGTCATCCAGACCATCACCGGGTAACCGGCTTTTAAGTAGCTTTCGATCTGCTCGAGGTCCGCCCCGGATACCTTCTCGGCCCGGAGAGAGCTGCCCTGGTCAGAGAGGTAGCGGTTGGCGCAGGTGATGATCGCCCCTTCCAGGCAGTACCAGCCGGTGTCGTCCTCCGGGTTGCCGACGAAATAGTCGTAGGGGTCGGGGCCGTACATCCTGCCGCCCGACCAGCGGAAGTGCTGCCGGGGGAGGTAGTCCCGGGAGAGGGCGGTGTGGCTGATGGAAAAGCCGTTGTACCGCAACAGCTCGGTCAGGGCGGTCACTTCGCAGCCGTTGGGGAGGGCCGGGGCCTGCCGGACGACCGGGACATCCAGGGGATGGGCCGGGGTGACCTGCAGCTGGCCGTTGTAATCGACATACCATTCGCGGCCGCCGGTCGTAATGACCGTGTCCACCTGCATGACGCCGCCGCCGTTTAGATAGTACCACTCGCCGCCGTCTTCCACCCAGCGGCCGGCGGCCATCCTGCCGTCCTCTAAAAAGTAGTACCATCTGCCGCCTTCCTGGAGCCATTCGGACGCGAGGGGGCGGCCAGATTCGGAAATATAGTACCATCCGCCGTCCCGCTCCAGCCAGCCGATGACCGGGCGGCCGTTTTCGTCCAACAGGAGGCTGCCGTCCTCCGTCTCCACCAGGCCGTCCGACAGCCAGCGGCCTTCTTCGTCAAAATAGAGCGTTTCCCCGTCCAGCTCGGACCGGCCGGTCAGCAGGGGGCCTTCTTCGGTCGCGTAGTACCGGTCGTCCCCGACGGTGAGCCAGCCGGAATGGGCCATCTTATGGCTGTCCGGGTCAAAATAGTAAAGTCCGCCTTCGATCCGGGCGAAACCTTCGGCGTAGCCGCCGCCTTTAATCCGGAAGCGGGTGTTCTCCCCTACCGTTACAAAACGGCCCTCCAGTTCCGCCGTATCCGGGGCGTTTTTTTCTTCTTCGGATACGTCCGGGGCTTCTTCCGATACGGTCCCCGGCGGCACCAGCAAAAGGGACGGGTCGACGGCCGATACGCCGGCCGGGGAGGCCAGCAGAAACGCCGCAAGTGCGCTGGCAACGGACAAACGACGAAAAACGTTTTTCAATATCATACAGTTCTCCTTTCAGGCGGCTGGCAGAATGCCAAAACCGAAGAGGTGAAAATTGGCATTATTTTACAAAAAAGCCGTCATACATGCGGCGGGCAAGTATGACGGCTTTTGACTGGTGCGGGCAACAGGACTCGAACCTGCACGCCGGAAGCATTGGTTCCTAAGACCAACGTGTCTGCCATTCCACCATGCCCGCGTCCTTTGGGAAAAGAGAGAAGGTCCCTTTTCCCATTTAATCCGCAACTATTTTAGCATAACCGGCAAAAACTGTCAAGCCGCCTGCCAAAACTTTCCGGGAAACTGCCCGTCTGGATCAAACGGGCGGTTTTTCCGCCAAAGCAGATAAAAAGACAGCGGCGGCATCCGAAAGTTTTATCTCTTCCATGCAAAAGATGAAAATGTGTGCACAGCTGTTACAAAATTGACAATATGGGACAAGTCCTTTTATGCACCTGCACTTTTTTTGAAATAGGGACTTTTTTTCTTGCGCAAGATATGGTATATTATAAGGGAAAAGAGATTCTCCGGAGCTTTTTCGCCAGGCATTGTGATATTTTTGTCAACCAGAAGCCGGCGTCGGGTCCCCGGACAGGCTCACGTCTATATTCATAGGAGGAATTCAAGCTATGGGCAAGAAAGTAACCATCATCGGGGCCGGCAGCGTAGGCTCTACGATCGCCTATACGATGGCTGTCAACGGTATCGCCACCGAAGTCGTCATGATCGACATCAACGAATCCAAATCCCTTGGGGAGGCGCTGGACATCCGGCAGGGCGTCGCTTTCTGCCCGCCCATCTCGATCTACGCCGGTTCCTATCAGGATGCGAAGGATTCGGATATCGTCATCCTCACCTCCGGCGTCGCCCGGAAACCCGGCCAGTCCCGCCTCGACCTCGCGCAGGTCAACGTCAACATCACCAAGTCGATCATCCCGGAGATCACCAAGTACGCCCCCGACGCCATCTACATCGTCGTCGCGAACCCGGTCGATATCCTGACCTATACCTTCCATAAATGCTCGGATATCCCGGAAAACCATATTCTCGGCTCCGGCACCATCCTTGACACCGCCCGTCTCCGTGCGCGCCTCGCCGAATACTTCTCGATCAACCTCGGCAACGTCCATGCGTATGTTTACGGCGAACATGGCGACTCGTCCTTCGTCCCGTGGTCGCTGGGCACCATCGCCAACATCCCGATCGACAAGTACCGCGATTACCTGATCGACGCCAACAAGGACCTGATCCCCGAGCTCAACCACGATGAGGTCGAGAACTACATCCGCAAGTCGGGCGGCAAGATCATTGCCCGCAAAGGCGCGACCTTCTACGCGGTCGCCGTCTCGGTCTGCAACATTGTCAAATGTATCTTCTCGGGCGCCGACACTTCGATGACCGTCTCGACGATGCACCACGGCGAGTACGGGCTGGACGATATCTGCCTGTCTACCCTCGCGATCGTCGGCCCCGACGGCGTCAGCGGCAAGCTGGTCAGCCCCCTCACCGACCACGAGATGGAACTGCTCCACAAGAGCGCCGACAGCCTGCGCAGCGTCATGAACGGCCTGACCTTCTAATTTGGCCGTACTTTTATAGAAAGAAGGAAAACCGAAATGGAATACCGCATTGAACACGATTCGATGGGCGAGGTCAAGGTCCCGGCGGACAAATACTGGGCCGCCCAGACCGAAAGAAGCCATGAGAACTTCTTAATCGGCGTCGGCATCGAGACGATGCCCCGCGAGATCACCCACGCCTTCGGCATCCTGAAAAAGGCGGCTGCGATCGCCAACCACAATCTTAAGCCCGAAAAGATGACCGACAAGAAACTGGCCGCCATCAGTGAGGCCTGCGACGAGGTGATCGCCGGGAAGTTAAACGACCACTTCCCCCTTGTCGTCTGGCAGACCGGCAGCGGCACCCAGTCTAACATGAACGCCAACGAGGTCATCGCCAACCGGGGCAACGAGATCGCCGGCGAAAAGCTGCTCCACCCCAACGACGACATCAATATGTCCCAGTCTTCCAACGACACCTTCCCCACCGCGATGCACATCTCGGCGGTGCTGGCGATCGAGGATAAGCTCTTCCCCGCCATCGACACGCTGGTCGACACCTTTAAGCGGCTGGAAGCGGAAAACGACGACGTCGTCAAGAGCGGCCGCACCCATCTGCAGGACGCGACCCCGATCAAGTTCTCCCAGGAGATCAGCGGCTGGCGCTCCTCGCTGGAAAAGGACAAGGAAATGCTGAAACTGGCCCTGCCGGAGCTCAAGCAGCTGGCGCTGGGCGGCACCGCCGTCGGCACCGGGCTGAACACCCCCAAGGGCTTTGATAAGGAAGTTGCAAAGGCGGTTTCCGAGCTGACCGGCAAGGACTTCATCACCGCCCCCAACAAGTTCCACGCCCTCACCTCCAAAGACGAGCTGGTCTTCGCCCACGGCGCCCTCAAAGCGCTGGCGGCCGATATGATGAAGATCGCAAACGACGTCCGCTGGCTGGCTTCCGGCCCCCGCGACGGCCTCGGCGAGATCTTTATCCCGGAAAACGAGCCCGGCTCTTCGATCATGCCCGGCAAGGTCAACCCCACCCAGTGCGAACAGGTGACGATGGTCGCCGTCCAGGTCATGGGCAACGACGTCGCCGTCGGGATGGCCGCTTCCCAGGGCAACTTCGAGTTAAACGTCTTCATGCCGGTCTGCATCTACAACTTCCTCCAGTCGGCCAGACTGCTTGCCGAGTCGATCGTTTCCTTTAATAAGAACTGCGCTATCGGCATCAAGGCCAACCGGGAGAAGATGCACCACAACCTCCATAACTCGCTGATGCTGGTCACCGCGTTAAACCCCTACATCGGCTATGAGAACGCGGCCAAGACCGCGAAGAAAGCCTTCAAGGAAGGCATTTCCCTGAAGGAAGCCTGCGTCGCCCTCGGTTTCCTGACCGAAGAGAAATTCGACGAGGTCTTCCACCCGGAACAGATGGTATAAAATCCCTAGGGTGTATCTGATAATTGGGTATTGCCGGATAATTCGCTGAAAAGAGGCGGATACAAAGACGAAAGGCGCAGGAATACGCCCGTATTTCAAGGCTTTCGGATGCAGTAGACGACTCTTTTCAGTAGAATTAGACCGTATTCGAGAATTTTCAGATACACCCTATGCCCCGCTCTTTTCGTCTTTGAATCGGGCGGGGCTGCAAAAGGGTTTACATTCTTCTTTTGAATAGAGAGGATATTGCTTATGGTTTATCATTACTATCCCGGATGTACGCTGAAAACCAAGGCGAAGGATTTGGACCGCTATGGCCGCAAGTCGATGGAAGCTTTGGGGATCACCCTCTCCGAACTGGAAAACTGGCAGTGCTGCGGCGGCGCTTTCACGATGGCGAAGGACGAGATCGCGACCAAGCTCTCTTCGGTCCGGGCGCTGAACGACTCCCGCGACGGGGTGCTGGTGACCCTTTGCTCCGCCTGCCACAACGTCATCAAGCAGACCAACTACGCGATGGCAAACGACGCCGAATTCGCCCAGAAGGTCAACAACTACTCCAAATTCGACGTCCCCTATAACGGCGAGACCAAGGTCATGCACTACCTGGAAGTGCTGCGGGACGAGGTCGGGTTTGAAAACCTCGCCAAAGCGGTCAAGAACCCGCTGAAGGGCAAGAAGATCGCGGCCTATTACGGCTGTCTGCTGCTCCGGCCCAGCAAGGCCCTCCAGATGGACAACCCGGAAAACCCGACCATCCTGGAAGATTTCATCAAGGCCATCGGCGCCACCCCGGTCCTCTACCCTTACCGTAACGAGTGTTGCGGCGGCTATATGGCGACCGAGGACCCCGCTTCCGCCGCGAAAAAGAGCGGCAATGTCATGGACAGCGCCGCCGAGATGGGCGCCGATATGATCATCACCGCCTGCCCGCTCTGCCTCTATAACCTCAACAAAAACGCCCCCGGCCACCAGCTCCCGGTCTACTATTTCACCGAACTGCTGGCTGAGGCGCTGGGTGTGAAAGACTAAAGTAAGGAGGGAAATCCATGAACAAAAACCTTCAGGAGCAGGTCCTGCGCATGAGCGGCGTCAACCCGCTGAAATGTATGCGCTGCGGCAAATGCTCCGGCACCTGCCCTTCCTACGATGAGATGGAATACCATCCCCACCAG
>CALXKG010000153.1 GCA_944388825.1 uncultured Clostridia bacterium
AGGACTGGCTCCCCGTCCTTCAAATCAATGAGCGCTTTTTTTTCTTTTTCGAACCCAGCGTAAACGGCCTCCGCGACCTTTTTCGTCCGGCTGGACCGGATGGAATAGACGATCTGTACCTTCACAAAAACCTTCCTTTCCAAGTTTACCGCAGCATCTGCAAATATTCTTCAACCGACTCGGCGATATAATCCGCCCCCCGCAGCCCCATCAGCGGCAGATGGCGGGCGACCTGCGCCCCGCGGGTGACCGGCATCGCGAACCGGAGGGTGACGTTGTCCGCCGGGCAGACCGACAGGGACGGGTCGTCGGCAAGGATCAGCTGCCGGTGCAGGCCCCGCAGCAGATCCAGCCGTTCCTTTTCGCTGGCGCAGACCCGGACCGACGGGTCGGGATCCGGGACCGCGCGGAGGGAATGCAGCGAGATCCTGTTCTCGACCGGCAGGCCCAGGCTCTCGAAAAATCCGCCGGCCCCCAGCACCGCCCGGTACTCCCCGACGACGGTGACGGCGGGGCGGTCTTTCCGCAGCATCATCAGGGACATCCTGTACTGGGAAGCGTCCGACAGCCTTTCGGCGATCTCGGCCCGCAATACGGGGTCGATCTCCCGGCCGAGGGCGTCCGCGATCTTCTGAAGCCACTCGAGCGTCCCCGCATAGCCGTAGGGCGCGCCCGTGACCATCGGGGTCCCGAAGCGGGCCCGCAGCATCCGGGCCGCCGGAAGGCCCTCTTCCCGCAGGACGAGGTTTAAGGCGGCCCCGCCCATCCGCTCGATTTCCTCCATGCCGGTCTCGCCGCAGAGGCAGGCCCCGACCCGGAGCCCAAAGGCGCGCCGCAGCAGGTCTTCCAGCTCCCACCGGTCGGACAGCGCCCGGTAGGAACCCATCGAAAAGCCGATGAGGTTGACCGTGTCCGGCTGCGGCGCAGGGTCATCCGCCGGCAGCTGTTCGGCCAGCAGCTTATACGCCTCCATGAGGCCGACCGCGTAATCCCCCCGGAATCCGCCCTGTTCAAAGGCGATGAGCCGGGCGGAGACCCGCTCCTGCATATAGCTGCAAACGCCCCGGATGTCGGCGCCGATGACCGCCGCCACCGACGAGGCGACGACAAAGATCGCTTTCGGGGATAAATTGCGGTCGATCTCGACGATCGCCTTTTCCAGCCGGGAGACGTCCCCCATGACGACGTCGTCCTCGCGCATATGGGTGGTGAAAAGCCGGTTCTGCCGGTCCACCCCCAGCTCGCCGAACAGGCCGACGCTGAAATGGGTGGTGCCCGCCGGCCCGTATTCCAGCACAACGCAGCCGTCTATGGCCAAAAGGCTCCAGAGGATCCCCATCCGGTCGGAGGGGACCGGTAAAAATCGCGTCAGGCTCATACCTGTACCTCCTTCCGGTAATCCCGGGCTTCCGCCGCCGCCCGGGCCAGTTCTTCCGTGATAAACACCGTCACCTCAAACCCCAGCATCGAGGACGCCCGGTCGCTGCGGACCATCGCGATCCCCTTTTTCCGGAGCCGGGCGGCAAATTCATGGCCGAGGTAAAGGTCCGGGCGGAGGATGTCGTAGACAGGCTGGAGCGGGGCGATGTTGGCGGTTTTGGTGACATAGGGGTCGGACCCGGCCAGGATGTCCGCCAGGTAAGCCCGGTCCCGCTCCGGTTCGACCGAAACGGTCTGGATGAGCTGGGGGACCATGCCGAGGCTCACCATAAACTGGTTGAACTCCAGGCAGTCAAACGGGGTGTTGCCGTAGATATACCGGACCCCCTGCAAAGCGGGTTTTGCCGCTTCCGCCGCCTCCGCCGCCTCCCGGTAAAGGGCGTCCAGCTCCTCCGGCAGCGGCAGGCCGAGCGCCGCAAACAGCTCCGCATACGCTTTCCGGATGCGGACAGGGCTTGTGTATTTGTCGAACAGGACATAGGGCGTCCCGAACCGCTCCTTCATCTTCTCCGCAAGCGGCAGGGCGATCGGGTTGACGACGATGTTGGCCCGGGCGGCGGCCGCGCCGCGGATATCCGCGACGGTACAGCCGCAGGGCAGCTGCATCCCGACCTTCACCCCCGCCCCGGTCAGGACGCGGTACAGCTCGGTCGCGGAGAAATCCCCCATCCGCTGGCCCAGCAGGTTGACCGTCCCGCCGCGGGGGCCCGCCTCCATCAGGCCAAAACAGGCGGTGATTGTCCGCTCGAGGCCGGGGAGGTGGTTTTCACATTTGAAGTGCTCGGTGTGGACGGCCAGGAAGGGCAGCCCGTACCGGGCGGTATACCCTTCGGCGAAGGCGTCCACGTCGTCCCCGATCACTTCAACCACGCAGGTGGTGACGATGAAGACCGCCTCCGGCCGGTATTCGGCCACCAGCTCTTCGACGGCGGCGTCCAGTTTCGCCTTGCAGCCGAAGGTGACGTCCCGGGTATCCAGCACCGCCGAGACGCAGCGGCCGTGCAGCCCGCCGAAATCGTCCGAGTGGATGGTCATATGCTTGGTGTAATAGGCGCACTCATCGGTCCCGACGACCAGCAGCACCGCGTCCCGGATCCCCCGGACCGCCATCGCCGCCCCCATCAGCGGGCAGTGGGTGCCGGGGAAAAGCGCCCAGCTCAGCGGCCGGATGTCCTTTGAACCGGTCACATCCCGCAGTTTGCCCAGCTGGGAGAGGATTTCATGTCCATCTATCATTTTTTGCAGCGTTCCTTTCTTTATGATGTTTTGGGCGCTGCGCACGCTTTGTTTCGGGCGGCAGCGCCTTTTTATATATGGAGACAGCCGGAAAACGGAGGGGTAGTCTGCCGTTTATCCGGCTGTATCCGGCTAGGAGATCTCCCGGTAGGCGATCAGCGGCGCCCGCCGCCCGGGGATGCGGAGGATGTCGCAGTCGACGCCGTAGACCTCCCGCATCATCCGGCTGGTGATGACCTCGTCCGGCGTCCCTTCGCTGTATTTGCGGCCGCCTTTGATGACGACGATCCGGTCGCTCACCTCCAGCGCCTGGCTTAAATCGTGCAGCACCATCACCACCCCGATGCCCGATTCGCGGTTGAGCTTCCGCACCAGCCGCATCGTCTCCAGCTGGTGGGAGATGTCGAGGTAGGTGGTCGGCTCGTCGAGGAAAAGGATCTCTGGCTGCTGGGTGAGCACCGTCGCGATCCAGACCCGCTGGGACTCGCCGCCCGAGCATTCGTTGATCGACTTGTCCCGCAATTCCCAGGTGCCGGTGGCTTTGAGCGCCCACTCGATCACCTTTTTGTCCTCTTCATTGTGCTTGCTGTACCATTTCTGGTAAGGCATCCGCCCGTAGCCCACCAGGTCCTTGACCTTGAAATCGGGCGGGGCGGAGTGGCGCTGGGGCAGCACCCCGACCCGGCGGGCCAGTTCCCTGGAACCAAAGGAGGCAAGGTCCCGGCTGTCGAGGTAGACAGCCCCTTTGCGGTATTTGAGCAGGCGGGTGAGGGCTTTTAAAACGGTGGACTTGCCCGAACCGTTCGGGCCGATGATGGTCGTGATCTCCCCCTTTTTGACGGTGATGTCCATCCCTTCGACGGCGACAAATTCACCGTAACCGATCTCCAGGCCCTGTGCGTTAATTTCCACTGGCTTTCCCCTTCTTTCTCAGCAGGTACAGGAAAAACGGGCCGCCGCAGACGGCCATGACGATGCCGACCGGGATCTCCATCCCGGGGACGACGGTGCGTCCGAGCGTATCGGCGGCCAGGAGCACCAGCGCCCCCAGGACGACGCTGGTCGGAAGCATCGCCTTATAGTCGGAGCCGACCAGCAGCCGGGCGATGTGCGGGACGACCAGCCCGACAAACCCGATCATCCCGGCGACCGAAACGGTCGAGGCGGCGAGGAAGGCGGCGACGCCGGATAAGAGCACCCGGCTGCCGCTGACCTTGACCCCAAGGCTCTTCGCCATCTCGTCCCCCAGCTGGAGGGCGTTGGCGCTCTTGATACAGAGGAAGGCGAGGATCAGCCCGATCGAGGCGTAGACGGAAAGCAGGCGCACCTGGTACCAGCTCCGGCCGGAAAGGCTGCCGTTCATAAAGGCCAGCACCCCTTCCAGGCTGTCGGAATTGAGCAGCTGCAAGAGCGAGTTGTACGCCCCCAAAACCGAGTTGATCGCGACGCCTGAGAGGATGATCCGGGTGGGGTCTACCCCCTCCTTCCAGGCCATCATATAAATCAGCACGCAGGCCAGCGCCGCGCCCCCGAAGGCGAACAGCGGCACCGAGGAAGTGAGGTGCGGGAAAAGGAGGAGGATGGTGGTGGCGGCGGTGCCGGCGCCGGCTGAGACGCCGATGGTCCCGGGGTCGGCCAGGGGGTTGCGCATGACCGACTGGAGCAGCGCCCCCGCCGCCGCCAGCGACGCGCCGATTAGGATGGCGAGGCTGATGCGGGGCAGCCGCAGGTTGACGACGATCGTCTTGACCGGGGATTTTTCCGCGCTAAAGAGCGCCCGGAGGATCTCCGGCACCGAATACCCGGCGCTCCCGACCGCCATCGAGACAAGGCTCATCCCCGCCAGCAGCAGGAGCAGCGCCAGCAGCACCGTCCCCACCCGCAGAAGCGAAACTTTTTTCTGAGACCGCATATCCGATCACTCCGCGTAATGGGCTTCGACCATGTCGATCAGGCTGTTGATGCTGTCGATGACCGCGATGCCGTTGCTGGCGATAAAGCTGGCCGGGAAATAGAGGATATCGCCGTTGGCGATGGCCTGGATGCTGTCCCAGTAGTCGGGGTTTTTGGCGAAGTCGTCCTCCATCAGCGCCTGATGCTCTTCCGCCGTCGCGCTGCCGCCGACCGAGAGGAGCAGGTCGGGGTCATAGCTGAGGGCCGCTTCCCGGTCCAGCTCTGCCATCGACGCCGCGTCGTTTTCATAGACGTTTTGGAAGCCCATCATCGCCGCCATCGAGGCGAGGGTCCCTTCCGCGGTCTGGATGTAGTGGGTGGGCGGCGAGGACTGGAGGACCATGACCTTCATATCGGAATATTTGTCCTGGACCGACGCCAGCCGCGCTTCCAGCTCGTCAAACCGGGCGAGTATCGCCTCCCCTTCTTCCGACCCGGCGCCAAAGGCGTCGACCAGCGCTTCGGTCTGCATTTTGGTCGACTCATAGGAGACGGTATGCCCGGCGTCGACATAGTAAACGGGGATATCCGCGTCGTCCAGCGCCTGGCCGTAGGTTTCCTCCGAGGTGTAGCCCATGACGACCAGGTCGGGCTCGAGGGCGACGACCGT
>CALXKG010000154.1 GCA_944388825.1 uncultured Clostridia bacterium
GATGAAGACGCCGGAACTGGCGGCGGAGATCGTCCGGGCGGTCAAGGCGGTGGCCGGGGACACCCCCGTCACCGTCAAGATCCGCAAGGGCTGGGATGAAAACCTGGTAAACGCCGTCCCCTTCGCCCGGCTGATGGAGGAAGCCGGGGCGGACGCGATCACCGTACACGGCCGCACCCGCAAGCAGATGTACGCCCCGTCGGCCGACTGGACGGTCATCAAGGCGGTCAAGGAGGCGGTCTCGGTGCCGGTCATCGGCAACGGGGACATTGTGACGGCGGAGGACGCCCTCAGGATGTACGAGGAGACCGGCTGCGACCTCGTGATGATCGGCCGGGGCACCTACGGCAACCCCTTTATTTTCCGGGAAATTAAGGCGCTCTTAAACGGCGGACCGAAGCCCCAGCCCCCGTCCCTCGAGGAAAAGCTCGCGGTCATGCGCCGGCAGGTGGAACTGGCGGTCCGGTATAAAGGCGAGTACATCGGGATGCGGGAGAGCCGCCGCACCGCCGCCTATTACCTCAAAGGCATCCCCGGCGCGCCGAAGCTGCGGCAGATGTGTTCGGGGCTGACCGTCTTTTCCGACATCGACCGGGTGATCGAGGCGGCGATGGAAACGGCGGGGCAGGGTTAAGCCCGTGCACCCGTTTTTTCAGATTGTTTTTTGGGTGCTGCGCACACTTCGTTTTGGGTAAAGCAGCTGTGGTCAGTTTCGGAAGTACGGAAAGCGGCCGCCTGGGAAGGGGCTCCGCCCCCTCCACTCCCGCCAGCCCTTTAAAAAGGTCTGGACCCTAAACTTCTGACCTTCGCCCGTTTCTCTGTAATTCCAGCGCCAGCGCCGGTTTATACGCTTTGGCCAATATACGAAAAGCAGCAGGTCCATCTGAAAACCTGCTGCTTTTTCATCTGTGATTACTGGTTGATAAACGCTTCCGAAAGGGCGTTCATCGCCTTGACCCCCTGGTCGCGGGCGATCAACACCGAGATCTTGATCTCGGAGGTAGAGATCATCATGATGTTGATATCCGCCTCGTACAGCGCCTCGAACATCTTCGCGGCGACGCCCGGGTTGGACGCCATCCCGGCCCCGACGATCGAGACCTTGGTCACATTGTCCTCCAGCTCGATGGCGTGGGGCCGCAGGATATCGGCGGCGGCGTCGAGGACCTCTTTCGCGGCGGCGGCGCTGTCCCGCGGGACGGTAAAGCTGATATCCTTGGTGCCGTCGCGGCCGATCGACTGTAAAATGATGTCGACGTTGATCTTTTTCGCCGCCAGCAGCGAGAAGATCTTAAACGCGATACCCGGCTTATCCGGCAGGCCGATCACCGCGATGCGGACAACGTCGTCGTCTTTCGCGACGCCTTTGATGAGTAACTTCTCCATTTTTGTCACCTCTTTGACTTTTGTCCCGGGCTTATGCTCCAGGCTGGAACAGACTTCCAGGTTTACGTTATACTTTTTCGCCATTTCCACCGAGCGGTTGTGCAGCACCTGCGCCCCGCAGGAGGCCAGCTCCAGCATCTCGTCAAACGAGATCTCCGTGAGCTTCTTCGCAGAGGGCACCAGCCGGGGATCGGCGGTATAGACCCCGTCGACGTCGGTGTAGATCTGGCAGAGGTCGGCCTTCATCGCGGCGGCGATGGCGACGGCGCTGGTATCGCTGCCGCCGCGGCCCAAAGTGGTGACGTCGTCGTACCGGTTCATCCCCTGGAAGCCGGTGACGATGACGATCCGCCGCTTATCCAGTTCCCGCTCGATCCGCTCGGTATCGACCTTTTTGATCCGGGCGCGGGAGTAGTTGGAATCGGTGTGGAAGCCGGCCTGATGCCCGTTGAGCGAAACGACCGGATATCCCATCGACTCGATCGCCATCGCGACCAGCGACGCCGAGATCTGTTCGCCGGTCGAGAGCAGCATATCCATCTCCCGCTTGCTGGCGGAGGGGTTGATCTCCCGCGCCTTTTCGATCAGGTCGTCGGTGGTGTCCCCCTGGGCGGAGACGACGGCGATGACGTTGTTGCCGGTCTTATAGGTGTTGACGATGATATTGGCGACGTTATAGATCCGCTCCCTGTCTTTCACGGACGTGCCGCCAAACTTCTGCACAATGAGTCTCATAGCTGCCTCCATTCGAATACGGGATAAAATCCCGGGAAAATCAGTAATCCAGCGCGCGGATGACCGACCGGACTTTAAAGAGGTTCCCCAGAACCTCCAGCTTTTCGCTGAGCGCGTATTCGCTCATTTCCGGGGTCACAAAGGCGGTCTCCCCTTCCGGCTGCCCCGGGCGGGAGAGGAAGGTGACGCTGCCCATCACGTCCTGCAGGGTCGCAAGGGCGCGGGTATCCAGAAGCGTGCCCCAGACCATGAACCGCAGCGGCTCTTCCTTATAGTCCCCGACATTCTTCCCGTCGGAGTCGCACCAGGTCAGCGACTTGCTGGTGCAGCCGGCCTTGGAGATGTCGATCATATCGGCGACGACGGCGCTGGCGGTCGGGAGCTTCCCCGCCCCCCGGCCATAGAAGACGACGTCGCCGGTCGCGTTGCCCCGGATGAGGATGCCGTTGAAGACGTCGTCGATGCTGGCCAGCTGGCTGTGGTGCTTTAAGAGCGCCGGATAGACCGCCGCCAGGATCTTCCCGCCCGGGAGCTTTTTGGCTCGTCCGATCAGCTTGATCACGCAGTCCCAGTTCGCCGCGTACTCGACGTCCGGCAGGGTCAGGTGGGTGATCCCCTCGGTGTGGACGGTCTCCGGATAGACATGGCTCCCAAACGCGAGGGAGGAAAGGATGCAGATCTTCCGGCAGGCGTCCGCCCCTTCCACGTCGGCCGCCGGGTTCCGCTCGGCGTAGCCCAGCCGCTGGGCTTCCCGGAGCGCCTCGTCAAACGGGGTGGAATCGTGGAACATACGGGTGAGGATATAATTGGTGGTGCCGTTGAGGATACCGGCCACCTCGGTGATCTCGTTGGCCGCCAGGCACTGGTGCATCGGCCGGATGACCGGGATGCCGCCGCCGACGCTGGCCTCGAAAAAGTAGTTGACGTTATGCGCCTTCGCGACCGCCAGAAGCGCGGCGCCCCTCGCCGCGACCAGCTCCTTATTGGAGGTGACGACGCTCTTGCCCGCTTCCAGCAGGGCTTTGGTGTATTCAAACGCCGGGTGGAGGCCGCCCATCACCTCGGCGACGATCGAGATCTCCGGGTCGTTTAAAATATCGTCGAAGTTTTTGGTGAACTTACCGGCATACGGCAGTTCCGGGAATTCCCGCAGGTCCAGGATCCGCTTGACCGTGATCTCCTGCCCGGCGCGGGAGGCGATGCTCTCCTTATTTTTTGTAAACAGCTCGACGACACCGGAACCAACGGTGCCGTGGCCGAGGACTGCGACTTTAACCATTTTTTCCTCTCCTCTGCTCCCATCTCATCTGGGCTTCAGGCGGGGTCCGCCTGCTCCATTATATTCGCTTGACCGACACAACGCCATAGATCCCGGCGACCGACTTTAATATCGCGTCCAGGTCCGCCTGCCCCCTGTGGATCTGGATGCTGATGGTGGCGACCGCCACCGCGTCGACCGGGATGTTCTGGTTGACGGTCAGGATATTGGCCCCCGCCCTGTACAGCTCCTGCAGCACATGGGAGAGCACCCCCGGCTCGTCCGACAGCCGCATATACAGGGTGCACAGCTGTCCCGACTCGTCCTCGTAGACCTGGACGTTATCCTTGTACTTATAGTAGGCGCTGCGGGAGATGCCGACCATCCGGCAGGCTTCCGAAGAATTCTTGGCCTGGGCCCTGCTGAGCAGCCGCTTGGCCTCGATGACCTTTAAAAAAACGCTTGGCAGAACGTCGGTGCTGACGATCAGAAAGCGGGGTTTTTCTTCCATGATTACCCTCCTGTACGCGGGAGGCGCAAGTTTCCGCCTCGCAAACATATGTAAACACGCTAGGGACAATGATAACACGGATTTCATCCGCTTTCAACCCCGGAAAACACCTTTTTCCGCCCATTTTGGACAGGATTCGCGCCGTAGGGCGGCAAAAAACGGGGGAAAGCTCGAATTTTCTCCCGTTTTTTGCCGATATGCAAGAGGATACGAAAAAAATTCTACTTCTTTTCCCGTTTTTGGCAGAGATACCCGAAAGTCTCCCGGCGCACCGTCCGCCGGGCGCGGAACAGGGCCAAAAGGTTCGGCGCCGCCATACAGAAATTGGCGAGGTCGGCCGCCGCCAGCGCTGCCCCGCCCGGGAAGACGCCGCCCGCCGCCGCCGCGCAGAAAAACGCCGCCCGGTAGAGCGCCCGTCCCCGCTTCCCCGCCCCCAGGAAGGCAAGGGCCGCTTCCCCGCACCACTGCCAGGTGATGAGGCTGGCAAACGCCAGCAGCCCGCCGCATACCCCCAGGAACCCGCCGGCCCAGCCCCCCAGCGCGGCGGAAAAGGCGGCGGCGGTCCGGGCGGCCCCGCCCAGCCCCTCCGCCGGGGCGACCAGCAGGACGGCCGCGGTCAGCGTACACATCAGAAGGGTGTCCAGCGCCACCTCCGCCACCCCCCACAGCCCCTCGTCGGCCGGGGAGGCGTTCTCGGCGGCGCTGTGGACGATCGGCGCGGAGCCAAGCCCCGCCTCGCTGGTGAACACCCCTCTGGCGACGCCGGTGCGGAAGGCGCGGCTGGTGAGCAGCCCGAGGACGCCCCCGCCCGCCGCCCGGAAGGAAAAGGCGTCCCGGAATACCGCCCCGAAAGCGGCCGGGAGGGCGCCTGCCCGCAGGACAAGCACCGCCCCCGCCCCGGCGATATACAGGATGCCGATCGCCGGGACCAGCCGGCCGCAGACCTTTGCCGCCCGCCGGCTGCCGCCCCGGGCGACCAGCAGCGCCAGCCCGCCGAGCGCCGCCCCGGCGGCCCACCCCGGGACCCCGAACGCCGCCCACATCCCATCGGCGGCAGCGCCGGTCTGGGCCATATTGCCGGTGGTGAGCGACGCGGCGATACAGCCCGCCGCAAACGTCCATCCGGCCACCGGGCCGGCCCACCGGGTGATATACCCCATCGGCCCCGTGCGGTCGCCCGCCGCCGCGTATTTCGACGCCAGCAGGATCTCGCTGTACTTGAGCGCCATCCCGCCCGCCGCCGACACCCACATCCAGAAGACCGCCCCCGGCCCCCCGGCCGCGACCGCCGCCGCGACCCCGGCGATGTTGCCGGTGCCGAGGCTCCCAGCCAGCGCCGACGCCGACGCGCCGAAGGAGGACACCTTCCCGCCGCCGGACGTTTCCCCCTTAAAAAAACGCCCGAGGGCGAGGGGGAGCCGCCGCAGCGGGAACAGGCGGAGATACCCGGCCATCCACAGCCCGCCCCCCGCCATCACCAGGGCGTAGAGGGTGAAAACGGCCTCCCGCAGAACAGACAGGGCCAAAGGGGGTCCCTCCTTTCGGGCAAAGGATCAGAGCGTGTTTGAATCCCTCTGCGAACGATCCAGCAACAAAGGTTTTCAAACGCGCTCCAGGCGGCTTTCCTTATACGTCCCCCTTTGGCGGGAAATCAGGTATTGTGGTCGGAGACGTGGAACTGTTTGAGGTTCCCGATCTTCCGGCTGCGGGCGGCAAGCTCTTCCTCCACCGCCGCGAGCGGCAGCCCCTCGTTCACCATCAGCACGGTGAGGTGGTACAAAAGGTCGGACAGCTCGTTTTTCAGCTCCTCCGGGTCGTGGTTTTTCGCCGCGATGATCGTCTCGGCGCACTCCTCCCCGCACTTTTTCAGGATCTTATCCAGCCCCTTGTCAAACAGGTAGCAGGTATACGACCCCTCCTGGGGGTTTGCTTTGCGGTCCTGCACGACCGCGTAGAGGCTTTCCAGCGCGTCCTGCATCATATTCATCCGTCCTTTCCCTCGTCTTCCGCTTTCCAGAGCGGTTTGAAAAAACAGCTGCGGCTGCCGGTGTGGCAGGCGGGCCCGGTCTGCCGCACCCGGACAAGCAACGTATCGTCGTCGCAGTCGGCGGTGATGGACACCACCCGCTGGACGTGCCCGCTGGTCGCCCCCTTGTTCCACAGTTCCTGCCGCGACCGGCTCCAGAACCAGGTGTACCCGGTTTCCATCGTCCGCCTCAGGCTCTCCTCGTTCATATAGGCCAGCATCAGCACTTCCCCGTCCCCGTCGTCGACGACGACGGCGGGGATCAGCGGGGCTTTTTTAAAATATGGCGTCAAGTCCATTTGTATGCCTCCATCATAGCCGCACCGGTATCCCGCGGCTCTTTAAGTGTTCCTTGACCGCCCGGATGGTCAGCTCCCCATAGTGGAAGAGGGAGGCGGCCAGCGCCGCGTCCGCCCCGGTCTTTTCAAACACCTCGGAGAAGTGGTCAAGGCTGCCGCAGCCGCCGGACGCGATGACCGGCACCCCGACCACGTCGGTGACGGCGTTTAAAAGCGGCAGGTCGAACCCCTTTTTGGTGCCGTCTAAGTCCATCGAGGTGAGGAGGATCTCCCCCGCCCCGAGCGAGACCGCCTTTTTCGCCCACCAGACCGCGTCGATGCCGGTATCCTCCCGGCCGCCGGCCAGGAAGGCGTGCCAGTTCCCGTCCGGCATCTTTTTGGCGTCGATCGCGGCGACGACGCACTGGCTCCCGAACTTGTCGGCCGCCTCGGCGATCAGCTCCGGCCGCCGCAGCGCCGCAGAGTTGACGCTCACCTTATCCGCCCCGGCCCGCAGCATCGCCTGGAAATCGTCGATCGTACGGATGCCGCCGCCGACCGTCAGCGGGACAAACACCTTTTCCGCCGTTTTCCGCACCACCTCCGCCATCGTCCCCCGGTGCTCGTGGGTGGCGGTGATGTCGAGGAAGACGATCTCGTCCGCCCCCTGGCGGTTGTAGTCCGCGGCGCAGGCCACCGGGTCGCCGACCTCTTTGATGCCGACGAAGTTGACGCCTTTGACGACCTTCCCGTCCCGGACGTCGAGACAGGGGATGATCCGTTTATCCAGCATAGTCCCCCTCCTTTGCGATCGCGAGCGCTTCGGGGAGCGAGAGCGTCCCCTGGTAGAGCGCCTTGCCGCAGATGACGCCGTACAGCCCCATCCGTTTCACCGCCCGGATATCGTCCGGCCCCGAGACGCCGCCGCTGGCGATGATCCGGCAGCGGGTGTTCTGCTGAAGTTCCCGCAGCGGCGCAAGGTTCGGGCCGGAAAGCGTCCCGTCCCGCGAAATATCGGTGAAGATGATGGTCTTGACCCCCGCCCTTTCCATCTCCCCGGCAAGGTCGAGGAAGTGGACGCGGCTTTGCTCCAGCCAGCCGCCGACGGCGACCATCCCGTCCTTCGCGTCGATCCCGACGGCGATCCGCCCGCCGTACTCCTGCGCCGCCCGTTTGACCAGCTCCGGGTCCCGGACGGCGGCGGAACCGAGGATGACCCGGGAGATGCCGCCCGAGAGGTAGTATTCGACGGTGTCCAGCGTCCGGATGCCGCCACCCAGCTCGACCTTCAGCCCCGTCTCCCTGGCGGCCGAAAAGAAAATATCCGCGTTTTGCGGGGAGGCGTCCCTGGCCCCGTCCAAATCGACCATATGGAGCCATTCCGCCCCCGCTGCCTTAAACGCGCGGGCGGTCAAAATCGGGTCTTCCGCCACCTGATGGGCGGTGGAGAAGTCGCCCTTATAGAGCCGGACGCAGGCCCCGCCCTTGATGTCGATTGCCGGCAGGATGATCATACCGCACCTCCCAGAAGCCCCGCGAAATTCCGCAGGATGGCAAGCCCCGTTTCCCCGCTCTTTTCCGGGTGGAACTGGGCGCCGAACAGATGCCCCTTCTCCACCAGCGCCGGGACGGCCGCGCCGTAATCCGCATAGGCCGAAACGTTTTCCGGCCGGGTATGGGCCATATACGAATGGACGAAGTAGACGCTGCTCCCGTCCGGCACCCCTTTCAGCAGCGGGCTGTCCCCGCTTTTGCGCAGGTGGTTCCAGCCCATATGGGGGACTTTATACGGGGTGACGATCGGGTCGACCGACCCGGGCAGCAGGCCCAGCCCGCCGGTCTCCTGAAACTCGGTCCCCTTTTCAAACAGAAGCTGCATCCCCAGGCAGATGCCGAGAAACGGCTTTTTGACCGCCTCCCGCCGGATGACCGGGACAAGCCCCGCCTTTTCCAGCATCCCCATCGCGTCGGGGAACGCCCCGACCCCCGGCAGGATCAGGCCGTCCGCCCGTTCGATCTCCCCGGGGTCGCTGGTCACTTGGTACGGCGCGCCGATGTAGCGCAGGGCGTTGCCGACGCTGAACAGGTTCCCCGCCCCGTAGTCGATGATCGCGATCATGTTTTTCCCCCTTTCACAAAACGCCTTTGGTGCTGAGCACCGCCCCGTCCCGCGGCCTGACGGCGGCTTTGAGGGCGTGGCCCAGCGCCTTAAAGAGCGCTTCCAGCTTGTGATGGTCGTTTTTGCCGTAGAGGGCGCGCAGGTGCAGCGTGATCCCGGCGTGCATGGCAAACGCCCGGAAAAACTCCTCGGCCGCCTGGGTGTCGAACGCCCCGACCGCCGGCGACGCCAGTTCGCACTCCCAGTACAGGAACGGCCGCCCGCTGATATCCAGAGCCGCAAACCCGAGGGCTTCGTCCATCGGGATATAAAAGCTCCCGTACCGGTCGACCGGGCTTTCGCCCAGCGCCTTTTTCAGCGCGTCCCCCAGCACGATGCCGGCATCCTCCACCGTATGGTGGCAGTCGACGTCCAGGTCCCCCGCCGCCCGCAGCGTCAGGTCAAACGAAGCGTGCACCGTAAGCGCCGTCAGCATATGGTCAAAAAAACCGATCCCGGTCCGGATATCCGCCTGCCCGCTGCCGTCCAGGTTCAGACAGGCGGTGATATCGGTCTCTCTGGTCTTGCGGCAGATGTTTGCAGCCCGCATCAGCCTCTCTCCTCTCCAAGCCAGACGGACAGCCCGTCCAGCAGCTCTCTGTTTTCAGACGCCGTCCCGCCGCTGATCCGCAGGTACCCCGGGAATTTCCGGACGGCGATCCCCCGTCCGGCCAGGAAAGCGGCGGCCGCCTCCGCCTCCGGGCAGGCGGCAAGGACAAAGTTGGTGACGCTGGGGTAAACCTTCGGCAGCTTCCCGGGGTATGCCGCCGAGAGGGCCTTCAGCCCCGCTTCCAGCTCCCGCCGGGAGGCGAGGAGCGCCTGGACGCAGTCTTCCAGGTACCCCGGCTCTTCCAGCACGGCGGCGGCCGCCGCCTGGGACAGCAGCCCGACGTTATAGGGCGATTTGACCGCCTGCAGGGCTCTTGTCAGCGTCCGGTTAGCCGCCGCGAACCCGACCCGCAGCCCCGCCAGCCCCAGCGCCTTGGAGCAGGTCTTGAGGATGATCAGGTTGTCGTACGCTTCCACTTCCGGCAGCAGGCTTTCGCTCCAGAAATCCATATACGCCTCGTCCAGCACGACAAGGGCGCCGGTATTCCGCACCAGCCGCCGCACCTCCTCCTTCGGAAGCCCCCGGCCGGTCGGGTTGCAGGGGTTGGAGAAAACGACCGCCTTTACCCCTTCCGCCCGGATGCGGTCGATCGCCGCGCCGACGTCGATCCGGAAGTCTTCCCCCTTTGGCATCACCACCGACGGGTGCTCGGAAAGGAAGCTGTAAAAGGCGTACATCGAAAAGTCGTCCGAAAAGGTCATCACCTTGTCCGATCTCTCCAAAAGGCAGCTGCTGATCATCGAGATCAGCTCGTCCGACCCGTCCCCGACGGTCAGAAGCTCCGGCGAAATCCCGTAGACGGCGGCGTATTTCTCCGACAGCTCTTTTGCCAGCGGGTCGGGATAGCGGTTAAAGGGGAGCGCCGCGACCCTTTCGGCGATCTTCCGCCGGAGCGCGTCCGGCAGCGAAAGGAAGCTCTCGTTGGCGTCCAGGCGGACGCGGAAATCCCCTTCCGCCGGGGTATAGGGGGTCAGATCCCGCACCTTTTTCGCGAGGGTATACAAATCGCCTCACTCCTTCCATTTGTCCGGGAACCGGACCTTGACGGCCCCGGCGTGGGCGGTCAGCCCCTCCTTTTCGGCGAGGGTGACAATGTCCTCCGCCGCCTCCCGCAGCGCGTCCTTCGTATAGTAGATAAAGCTGGACTTCTTGACAAAGGTGTCCACCGACAGCGGCGAGAAGAACCGGGCGGTGCCGCTGGTGGGCAGGACGTGGTTGGGCCCGGCGTAGTAGTCGCCCAGCGGCTCGGGGGAAAAGTGCCCCATAAAGACCGACCCCGCGTTGTCGATCCGCCCGAGGTAGAGGAAGGGGTTGTCCACCGACAGTTCGAGGTGCTCGGGCGCCACCTGGTTGGCCAGCCGGACGGCGGTGTCCATATCGCCGCAGACGATCACCCCGCCGAAGTTGGTGAGGGACTGGTCGATGATCTCCTTCCGGGAGAGCCGTTCCATCTGCCGGTACAGCTCCCGCACCGTCCCTTCCGCCAGCTTTTCGCTGGTGGTGATGAGGATAGCGGAGGCAAGGCGGTCGTGTTCCGCCTGGTTCATCAGGTCGGCGGCGACGTAAACGGGGTCGGCCGACTCGTCCGCCAGCACGAGGATCTCGCTGGGCCCGGCGATCATGTCGATGTCGACGGTGCCGTAGAGCAGTTTTTTGGCGGTGGCGACGAAGATATTCCCCGGCCCGACGATCTTGTCCACCTGCGGGACAGTCTCGGTGCCGTAGGCCAGCGCCGCGACCGCCTGCGCCCCGCCCATCAGAAAGACCCGGTCGACCCCGCAGATGGCGGCGGCGACGAGGATATCGGGGTTGGCGCGGCCGTCCTTTAAGGGCGGGGTCACCATGACGATCTCCTCCACCCCGGCGATCTTAGCGGGGATGGCGTTCATCAGGACCGACGACGGGTAGGCGGCGGTGCCGCCGGGGACGTACAGCCCGACCCGTTTCAGTCCCCGGATCCGCTGGCCGAGGATGACCCCGTCCGGGTGCGGGTCGATAAACGACTCCCGCTTCTGGCGGTTGTGGAAAGCGGCGATATTCGCCTGGGCGTTCAGGAGCGCCTCGACAAAGGCGGGGTCGGCGTTTGTCAGCGCGTCGTTGATCGCTTCCCGGTCCACCTCAAAGGCGGGCGGGAGCTGCCCGTCAAACTTTTCGGTGTAATATTTTACGGCGGCGTCCCCTTCCAGCCGGACCCGTTCGAGGATCCCGGCGACGCTTTCAGTGACTTTTTTGTCGACTTCGCCCGCCCGGCTGCGGAGGGCGGAGAGCAGCTGCTGTTCGGCGGTGCCGTCGGCTTTGACAATCGGAATCATGGTGGTTCCTTCCTTTCGTACAGGCAGAGGTAACGTTTTTTATGATTATAGTTTGTGGGCTGCGCACCCTTCGTGATAGGTGGTGCAACTGTGGGCAGTTTCGGAAGAACGGAAAGTGATCACGTGGGAAAGGGCTCTGGCCACTCCACTCCCGCGACCCCATTAAAAAGGGTTCGATCCTAAGCTTTTTTTCTTCGAAAAAAAAAAAAAAAAACGGCTTTCTGCGCCGGATTT
>CALXKG010000155.1 GCA_944388825.1 uncultured Clostridia bacterium
CCTACCTCCCGCAGTATGAGCTGCAGGCGGAGCGGTACATCCGGGAAGGGGATATCCCGGCCGCCGTGTCGGCGCTGGAGGCGGGGGCGGAGACTGCCGGCAGCGGTTATCTCAAGCAGATGGCCGATGCGCTGGACAGCCGGCCGGAGCTGCCGGAGGGGGTTTCGTCCGGCGCGGCGCAGGCGGCCGGGCAGGCGGATGCATACCCGATGGACACGCTTGCCGGTATGAATTATGATTTTATCGTCCGGTATACCAATACCCGGATGGACCGGCAGGTGCAGCTCGGGTTTGCCAACCGGGGCGTCCAGGCAGAGTATCACTGGACCAGCAGCAACCCGGCTGTCGCGTCGGTCGACCGGAACGGCGTCTTGACCGTCGGCAGCCGGCCGGGGGAGGCGGAGATCATGGTGGCGGACGGGTCCGGCGGGTACGCCTGCTGCTGGGTCTATGTCGTGGATGGGGCAATTTTTGCCGACCCGGAAAATTCCGGGTACGCCGTTATCCCGGAGGGAAATTTCCGCTATCTGGAACTGTACGGCCCGAATCCGGAAGAGGTGCTGGAGACGGTCCGCGCCAATTCGGTGCGGGAAAACCTGCCGGCTTTCCCGCTGCAGGGGGAAGCGCTTGCCGGCAGCGGGATCGGCGGATGGGACGCGGCGCAGCCTTCCGAACCTGCCGCCATGTATGACCGGGTGGACGAAAACGGCAACCCCATCCAGGTCACGGAAGATGGGACGGCGGACGGCTCGGACGGGACGGTCCGGCTGGACATCGGCTGGTATTCCTTCTATTTTTCCGGGACGTACCGGATCCCCGATTCCCTGCGGGCGAACAATGGGAAGTCCTATACCGTTACGGCGGTCCGTATGGGGGGATATTCTTCCAACCTGACCCGCCTGACGATCCCGGCGACGGTGACTTCGTTTGGGGAGGACGGGGCGGATCCCTTCCAGGGTTTTCAGTATCTGGAAGCGATCGACGTCGAGCCGGGCAATCCGGCCTATTCGTCTGTGGACGGCGTGCTGTACAGCGCGGACGGGACAAAGCTGATCGCCTATCCGCCGGAACGGGAAGGGGACTCGTTTGCCATCCCCGACGGGGTGACGGAGATCTGCAGCGGCGCGTTTGGCGCCGGTTCCCACTCCGGCGGCGCTGCTTTGGGCTGGAAGGACGCGCTGCGGTCGATCACGATCCCGGCCAGCGTGTCTTCCATCGAGCCGGGGGCGTTTTCGGAACTCAAGGGGCTGGCCAGCATCCAGCTGGATCCGGATAATGAACATTTCCGCCTGGAAAACGGCTTTTTGCTGGACCATGCGGGCAATACGATCGGGTTTGTGCAGGACAGCCTGGAGGCCGATACGGTGATCGCGACCGAATCGGACGCGCTGCATTTCCAGGACAACGAAAATATGGAGACCCTGACGGTCGACGCGGCCATCGGGCAGATCAATGTGGAAAACTGTTCGGCTCTGCGGTCGCTGACGGTCAACGGGGATGTGGACGCCCTTTATATCGACAGCTGCCCCGCGCTGGAAGAGGTCGTGATCAATGGGGCGGTGTGGGGCCTGACGCTCAGCCACTACAACCGGGAAGACCTGACCGCCGTCCTCAACGCCCCGGTCGGCTATCTCTCTTCCTATGCGCCGTACCGGATAGAGAACCTTTCAAATGTCTCCGAAAGCGCCAATCTCTATCTGGAGAGCGGGGAGGGCCTGACGTTTTCCGATACCCTCGCCACACTTTCCCTGAACCTGCCTGCCGGGGCGTCCATCGACCCGCAGTCTTTCCCCGGGTCGGTGTATAATCTGTCCCTCACCGGCGGGAAACTGGCGGACCTGTCGTTTGCCGGCAGGATGCCGGAGCTCCGGATACTCAGCCTGACAGAGGTGGAGGCGGACGACTGGAGCGGCCTGTGGGAAGCGTCCGGGCTGACGGTGCTGGATGTGGAAAAATGCGCCGGCCTCCGGGATATCAGCGGTGTGTCCAATTTGACGCAGCTGAGCAGCTTTAGCCTCTGCGGGATGCAGGTGGAGGATATTTCGCCCCTTGCCGCCTGCCGGGCGCTGCAGAATGTCAGGCTCCAGGACACGACCGGGCTGGACGGTATCTCCGCGCTGCTGGAGCTGCCGGAACTGTATTACCTTGTGCTGGAGGGGTCGGACGCCGCGGAAGCGGATCGGATGGCATTTCAGGACGCCGGGGTTGGAGTGGATTAAAATAGCGGTGGAAACTATATAAACAGCGGACCTGCCGCGCTTTCCCAGACAAACGGGAAGGCGGCGGCAGGTCTGATTTTTTTCCGGGTCATGCGCCCGGGTCCCGTTTCAGCGGGAAGGTAAAGGAGACGGCGGTGCCGCGGCCGGGGGCGCTCTCGATCCGCAGGCCGTAGCGCGGGCCGCAGTACAGCTGGATCCGGCGGTGGATGTTGACCATCGCGACGCCGTCCGGGGCGTAGTTTTCCACCTTCCGGCTCAGCGACTCCCGGACCTTTTCCAGCAGCTGCGGCGGCATCCCGACGCCGTTGTCCAGGACGGATATTTTCAGGTATGGCTCTTCGCCCGGCGGCTCAAGGATCTCCCCGTTGATGGTCAGGCAGCAGCCGTCCGTCCTGTTTTCCAGGCCGTGCACCAGCGCGTTTTCCACCAGCGGCTGGATGATCTGGCGGAGGATGACATACTGGCAGAGGCGGTCGTCTACATTGTAGTCGGCTTTAAACTTATCCCGGAACCGGATGTTCATGATCGCGATGTACTGGTCGACCAGCTGCATCTCGTCAAAAATGTTGATATACTCTTCCGGCGAATAGGAATACCGCATCAGCTCGGCCAGGCCGGCGGCGATCAGCTGGATGTCCATTTCGTCGTGCTCGGCGGCCAGGGCGTGGATGGTGTTCAGGGAATTGTAGGCAAAATGGGCGTTTATCTGCTTGCGCAGCAGGTAAAGGTCCATTTTCTGTTTGTTCAGTTCCGCTTCGTACAGCCGCTGCTGGGTCTCAAACGCCCGGTGGGAGTATTCCTCCACCCGGGAGAGGAGATCGTTGACGCTGTGGATCATCGGGTTGAGCCAGGGGGCGTCCGACAGGGAGAGGCGGCCCCTGGCGCTGCCGGTGATCCGGCTGGCTTCCTTGATCGCCGTGTCGATGGGGATGGAGATCGCGCGGTTGAGCCGGGAAAGGTAAAACAGGATGATGCCCAGGAAGGTCAGGGCGGTGCAGAAGGCCATGAGCAGGAAGACGCGCCCGTATGGGAACAGGCTGTTTTGCGGGATGCAGGCGGAGACCGAAAAGGGGATATTCTTCAGCCGGGCGGATTCGGTATAGGCCGTGCCGGCCTCGCAGGATTTTCCGGCCGGGAAGCGGACGACCGTCTCCCCCTCCATATCCAGGGTCAGGGACAGGCCGTTGTAGATCGAATACTGTTCCATCAGCCGGACGACGGCGCCGGCGGACATCATGACGACGACCCGCCCGATCTCCGGCATCCCGGCGTTTTCAAAGTCGTAAATGCTTTGGACATAGCCCAGGTACTGTTCCCCGTTTACCGAAAAGTTCCAGTACCCTTTGGTCTCAGACGCCGTCTTCCATATGTTGGCGCAGGACTCGTTGGTGAGGACGGACGCCGTGCCGTACCGGTAAAACCGCCCCCTGGCGTCAAACAGGATGGCGCCGGATAAAAAACTGCTCTGAGCGGCGGTCGCGTAGTATTCGTCGATGACCGCCTGGGTGTTGGAGTACCGGGTCGGCGCAGAGAGGAACTGCTGGATATGGGCGTTGACCGCCAGGCGTTCGCTGCACTGGCTAAGGTCGCTTAAGCAGCCGTTTAAGTCGTTGGAGAGGCGGCTGATGACAAAGGTCAGGTTTTCATGGGCGTTTTTCCGGATGTAGTAGCTGGTGACGCCGCCAAACGCCAGGAAGAGCGCCGCCAGCCCCAGGCTGAGCAGCAGGGTGACCGACACCAGGATCTTCTGGACCGGCTTTCCGGCAAAGAAAACGGCGCGCTTCATTTTCCGCCCCCGTTCGACCGGATCCGGGCGCGCAGCTGGGACGGCGTGCAGGAGAACTGGCGCTGGAAAACGCGGCAGAAGTAAAAATAGTCGTCGTATCCGCTGCGGGCGGCGATCTCCTTGATGCTGAGGGCGGTCTGCCCCAGCAGCTTCTCCGCCTCTTTCATCCGCAGGTCGGTCAGGAAGGAGACAAAGGTCGTCCCCAGATAGCGGTTGAAATAGGAGCAGATGGTGTTCTGGGAGAGATGGAACTGGTCCGAAAGGTCGGAAAGGGTGATCCGCTCGGCAAAATGGGCGCGGATATAGTTGGAGATCTCTTCCAGCGGGCTTCCGTCCGCGGGCAGGGCGGCCGGCGTCTTTTCCGACAGGCGGCTGTAGAGCCGCTGGAGGGTCGGCCCGTATTCGGCCGCCCGCAGCGGCTTTAGGATGTAGTCAAAGCACCCCTCCCGCATGGCGCGGCGGGCATAGTCAAAATCCGACCAGGCGCTGACAATGACGATCTCGCTGTGGGGGAGGCTTTCGTGCAGCGCCCGGGCCAGCTGGACGCCGTCCATGCCCGGCATTTTCATATCGCTGAAGACGGCGTGGGGATGGAGGGCGGCGGCTTCCTTCAGGCCCTCCCGGGGGGAGGTCTGGCTGCCGATGACCTGCATCCCGTACTGCTGCCAGGGGATCTCCCTTTTGAGCTCTTCAACCGCCATCGGTTCGTCGTCGATCAGGTAAACCGAATAAATCATGGGATGACCGCCTTTCTGTCGGAAGTGGGAAAGGATCTCGGGGCTTGTGAGATCGTCCATATCCATTATAAGGCAAAGTGACAAAAAAGGATATGGACAAAATAAAAAAATTGGTGGGAGATCGTCCATATACACAAAAAATTCATCCGATTTTGTGAAAAAATAAATATTTCGCGTAAATTCCGCTATATGCCGGGCCGGCCGGACGGGCTATAATGGAACCGGTAAGAACAACCGCTCCAGACCCCGGAAAGGATGATTTCCATGCAGCAAACCGCGTTGAAGCCAAAAAAGAAGAACGCCGGATACCGGCTGAAGCGGGCGTTCACCCGCTACTGGCAGCTGTACCTGCTGCTGGCGCTGCCGGTACTGTATGTGCTGATCTTCAGCTACAAGCCGATGGCCGGCATCCAGATCGCGTTTAAGAAGTTTTCCGCACGGGAAGGCATCTGGGGCGGGGACTGGGTCGGGTTCCACTATTTCCTGAAGTTCTTTGACACCTACAAGTTCTGGGAGATCCTGCGCAATACGCTGGTCATATCGGTCTATCAGGTCGTCGCGTCGATCCCGATCCCGATCATCCTGGCGCTGTGCATCAACTGCATCCGGAACAAGGGGTATAAAAAGACGGTGCAGATGCTCTCCTATATGCCCCACTTCATTTCGACCGTCGTCATGGTCTCGATGATGATGCAGCTGTTCAACACCCGCTCGGGGCTGATCGTGCTGCTGTTCCGGTCGATCGGGATCGAGATCGGGGACATTTTCGCCTCGCCGGCCGCGTTCCCGCACCTGTTTGTCTGGTCGGGCGTCTGGCAGAACGCCGGATGGGGGACGATCATCTACCTGGCGGCGCTGGCCGGGGTAGACCCTTCCCAGCACGAGGCGGCGATCGTCGACGGGGCGACCCGGTTCCAGCGCTGTATTTATGTCGACTTCCCGGTCATCGTCCCGACGATGGTCATCCTGCTGATCATGGACATGGGGCGGGTCATGAGCCTGGGGTTTGAAAAGGTCTACCTGATGCAGAACGATTTAAACATCTCCGCTTCCGAGATCATTTCGACCTACGTCTATAAAATCGGCCTGACCGGATCGGCGGATTACAGCTATTCCACCGCCATCAGCCTGTTCAATTCGGTCGTCAACCTGATCCTGATCATCCTGACCAATATCTTTTCCAAGAAGGTCAGCGGGTCCGGACTGTTCTGAGAGGAGGGGGAAAGTATGACCCATGTACAAGCCGGCCGGTCAAAGGCCCGCGCCGGGAGCCGGGAAGCGGCGCTGACCCGGCAGGACAGGATCTTTTACACCGTCATCAACCTGGTGATGGTCCTGCTGATCCTGCTGGTGGTGATTCCGATCATCAATGTAATCGCCAACTCTTTTTCGGACGGCAACGCGGTCGCCTCCGGGAAGGTCACCCTCTGGCCGGTGGACTTCTCTTTGCAGGGGTACCAGACCACCTTTGAAAATAAGGATATCTGGCTGGGGTATGGGAATACCATTGTGTACACGGTATTGGGGACGGTGTTCAACCTGGCGCTGACGCTGATCGCCGCCTGGCCGCTTTCCCGGTCCGACCTGCCGGGCCGCAGCCCGATCATGTTCTTCTTCGCCTTTACGATGCTCTTTAACGGCGGCATGATCCCGACCTATCTGAACGTGCAGCAGCTGGGGCTGATCAACAGCCGCTGGTGCCTGATCGTGCTGGGGGGCATCTCGGTCTACAACATGATCATCACCCGCACCTTTTTCCAGACGACCATCCCGCGGGACCTGATCGAGGCGGCGGAGCTGGACGGGTGCTCGGAACTGCGGTTTTTCTTTACGATCGTCCTGCCGCTCTCCAAGGCGGTCATCGCGGTCATCACCCTCTACTACGCGGTCTACCACTGGAACGCCTATTTTGAAGCGTTCCTCTACCTGACCCGGAAGGAGCTGTACCCGCTGCAGCTGATCCTGCGGCAGATCCTGCTGGAAAACACGATCACCGCGGATACGGTGCTGGAGGCGGATATGGCGGTCAACTACAACCTGGTGGAGACGATGAAATATGCGGTCATCCTGGTCGCCTGCGTGCCGATCTGGTGCGTATACCCCTTTGTGCAGAAGTACTTTGTCCAGGGGGTCATGATCGGCGCGATCAAGGGATAACCGCACAGCATAAAAGCCCGGCTGCGGCCGGACAGCCCAACGATAGAAAGGAAGTTTACCATGAGCGGAATGAATCAGAATCGGAAACGCATCTGCTGCCTGCTGGCGGCGCTGCTCTCGCTGGGGACGCTGACGGCCTGCGGCGGCGGGGATACGGCGCCGGAAAGCACTGGCGGGGACGGCGGGTCTTCTGTCCAGAGCGAAGCGGAAACCGGGGACGGCGGGGTGCTGGCGACCCCTGACTATATGAACGAAGCGGACGTCTTCCCGATCTGCAAGGAGACCGAAACCTACCGGATCGCGGTGGTGGAGTCGACCAACATCGAGGACTATGAGACCAACTACGAGACCGGCGTCCTGGAGGAAAAGGGGAACATGGAGTTTGAGTTTGAGATCCTCCCCAGCGCCGACCTCGCCTCCAAGGTACAGTTACAGCTGGCCTCCTACGAGCTGCCGGACGCCTATTTCGGCCTGGCCAGAAACGGCTGCACCACCTTTACGACGACCAACGCCCTGAAGTATTCGGAAGCGTCCGGCGACGGGCAGATCATCGCCCTCAACGATTTTATCGAGGCCTGGGGGACCAACACCAAAGCTCTCTTTGAAAAGTACGCTTCGGACGGGCTGGAAGAGATGATGACCTCGGCCGACGGGAACATCTACTATATGCCGGGGTACGGGCCTTCCAAGATCAACCGGCACGCCAACGTCTTCTGGATCAACACCGGCTGGCTGGATACGCTGGGCCTGGAGATGCCGGAGACGACCGACGAGCTGGAACAGGTGCTGCTGGCCTTTAAGACGGGCGACCCCAACGGCAACGGGCAGGCGGACGAGGTGCCGCTGTCCGGCACCTCGTCCAACGCGGGGTACAACATCGTCCACTACCTGATGAGCGCCTTTACGGTGGACAACATCCAGAATATGTACCTGTATTATGACGACGAAAACACCGTCCACTTTGCGGCGAACGAAGACGCCTGGCGGGAAGGGCTGCGGTATGTCAACCGGCTGTATGAGCAGGGGCTGATCGACCCGGCGCTCTTTACCCAGGATCTGGCGGGGCTGAAACAGGTCGCGACCGACGCCGAGGATATCTGCGGCGGGTTTGCCGCCCTGGGGCTCGGGCTGGTGACGGCCGGGGCCGGGGATGAAGTCAACAACCGCTACAACTACTGCGAGCCGCTGACCGGGCCGGACGGGACCCGCTACTCGGTGGTCGCGATCCCGACTGCCCAGTCCAACGGGACGATCACCTCGGCCTGCGAAAAGCCGGAGGCGCTCTTCCGGCTGATGGACTATATGATCGGGGAAGAGTGCTCCACCCTCTCCCGCTACGGGAAGGAAGGGGAAAACTATGTCGCCGCGCCGGAAGGGCTGGAGAGCCTGTACGGGGATCCCGCGACGATCATGGTGACCAACAGCATCTGGATGATGCCGCAGAACACGATGTGGCAGAATATGCTGCCCTTTGTCAACGATATCCACAACAACGGCGCCGGCTACCCGCCGGAGGCGGATACCGCCAGCGAGATCAAAAACGCGGCGGCGACCGATTCGTATATGGCGACCGAGCCGGACAATACCATCCCGCAGAGCAACTACACGCTGGAAGAGGCGGAGATCGTCAACGAATGCACCTCGTATATCCAGGATATGGTCAATGAAGGCATCGCCAAGTTCACCGTCGGGGAATGGGACATCGACGACGACGGCGACTGGCAGACCTATCTGGGCGAGCTGGAAGGGGCGGGGCTTTCCGACTTTATGGAATGCGCCCAGGCGGCGTATGAACGCACCCTTGCATAACCCGGCAAACGATTTTCGGCCCGCCGCGCGCCTTGCGGCGGGCTTTTTCCAAAGGAGGCAAAGCATATGGACCGCAGACCCAATATCCTGCTGATTTTGACCGACCAGTTCCGGGGGGACTGTATCCACGCGGACGGCAACCCGGATATCTACACCCCGTTTCTGGACTACCTTTCCAGTATGGGCACCCTCTGCCGCCGGGGGTACAGCCCCAGCCCCACCTGCATCCCGGCGCGGGCCTGCCTGGTCACCGGGCAGATGCCCGGCAAGACCGGGTTTTTCCAGAACAACTTTTCACAGCCCTGGGACTTTTCGCAGACGCTGATGGAACAGCTGCGGGACGGCGGCTACCAGACCATCAACGTCGGGAAAAACCATTTCAAGCCCTACCGGCGCTGCCTGGGGTTTGAGGTGAACCGGGTGTATGAGACCGGGCGGGACGAGAACGGGCTGGAAAGCGATTACCAGCTCTGGCTGAACGAAGTGACCGGCGGGAAGGTCGTCGATACGGCGCTGACGTCGGACAACAACAGCTGCGCGGTCATGCCCTGGACCGAGGCGGAATCCCTGCACCCGACCGCCTGGACCGTTTCGGAGGGGATCCGGCAGTTACAGCGCCGCGACCCCACCCGGCCGTTTTATCTGCAGCTCAGCTTCCACCGGCCCCACCCGCCCCTCGACCCGCCGGCGGAGTATATGCGCCTCTACGACGGGGTCTCCCTGCCGCCGCCGGCTATCGGGGAATGGGCGGAAAAGTACGGGCGGCCGACCCGCAATATCGAGCCGTTTGAGGGGAAGATGGACGCCTCCCTGCTGGCGCTGGCCAAAAAGGCCTATTACGCCCAGATCACCTTTATCGACCAGCAGATCGGGAAGTTGATCGCCTATCTGGCCAAGAGCCGGCTTCTGGGCAATACGCTGATCGCCTTTACATCTGACCACGGGGAACTGCTGGGCGACCACCATATGTTCCGCAAGGGCCCGGCGTTTGAAGGCTCCGCCCGCGTCCCGTTCATCTTAAAGCCGCCGGGGTTTGCCGCCGGGCGGCCGGCGGCGCTGGACGCGCCGGTGTCGCTTGTCGACCTGCTGCCGACCTTCCTGGACTACGCCGGGATCGAGCCGGCCCCCGGGTATGACGGCAGGAGCCTGCGGCCGCTGCTGGAAGGGGAGATCCCCGAAGCGGAATGGGACCGGGAATTTGTCTACGGGGAGAACTACCGGGATTTGAAGGCGGCGGGGATCCGGGCCGGATGGGACTTTGTGGCCGGCAGCCGGTACAAATATGTCTGGAACTCGCTGACCGGGGAAGAATACCTGTTTGACCTTGTAAACGACCCGCAGGAACGGTATAATAAAGCGGAAGACCCGGCGCTGCTGCCCCAGCTGGAAAAGATGCGGCAGTTTTTGATCCGGCAGTTTGAAGGCCGGCCGGGGGACGGGCTGTTAAACCCGGACGGGACGCTGCACGCCCCCTCCCTGCTCCCCTCCTACCGGCCGCCGGAATGGGCGGCGCTGCCGCGGGAAGAAGTGCTGCAAAAACAGCCGCCGGAATCGGGCTTCCCCTCGGTGTGACAGAAAGGATGGTTTCATATGGCGGTACAGCATTATGTGTTTTTCTTCCCGGACGAGATGCGGGCGTCCAGCCTGCGCTGCTATGGGAACCCTTACGCGGTCACGCCGGCCTATGACCGGCTGGCACGGGAAGGGACGCTGTTTGAACGGAATTATACGACCCATCCGGTCTGCGTCGCATCCAGATGCAGCCTGATGACCGGTTGGTACCCCCATGTGCAGGGGTACCGGACGCTGAAATATTTTTTGGACCCCGGAAAGCCGAACTTCCTGCGGTATGTCCACGACGCGGGATACGACGTGCACCTGTACGGGAAAAACCATGTGTTTGACGAGCAGACCTTTTTCTCCTGCGTCGACCGGTATATCTACGCCGACTTTGGCCACGGGAATGGGAAACTTTATGAAGGGAATGTCCCGCTGGCCAAAAAGGCGGGCGGCAACGTCAACGGCGGCGGCCGCCCGGTGGGCGCGGTGGAGGATTACACGATGCTGCTGCCGCCGATGGAGGACGGCGAGCTGGAGGGGATGAACGACACCCTCTGCGCGATGGCGGCGGTGGAGGCGATCGAAAACTGGAAGGAAGGGGATAAGCCGCTCTTTATCTTCCTGCCGACCTTTTACCCCCATGCGCCCTATTCGGTGCCGCGGCGGTTTTATGAGATGTACGACCCGGCGCAGCTGCCGGTGCTGCCGCCGGACCTGCGGGGGAAGCCGGAGCTGCAGCGCCTGATCCGCCAGTACCGGGCGCTCGGCGATACCGATGAGACGGTCTTCAAAAAGATCCACGCCGTCTACCTGGGGATGGTCTCCTATGCGGATATGCTGCTGGGCCGGGTACTGGACGCCCTCGACCGGACGGGGCTGGCGGCCAGTACGACGGTGATCGCCTCCTCCGACCACGGCGACTGGGCGGGGGACTGGGGGCTGGTCGAAAAGTGGCCGAACGCCTTTGACGACGACCTGACCCGGGTCCCGCTCATCATACGGCGGCCGGGCTGCCCCGGCGGGCACCGGGTGGCGGAGCTGACCCAGACCTTCGATATCTTCCCGACCATCTGCGACTGGGAAAATATCCCGGTCCGGCACGACCAGTTCGGCGTCTCGCTCAAACCCCAGGTGGCCGGCGCGCCCGGGGACCCGGAACGGGCGGCCTGGTGCGAGGGCGGCTACGACGCCAGGGAGCCGCAGTGCTTTGAAGGGACGGCCGGGTTTGCGATGTTCAACCGCCCGGGGACCCTGTATTACCCCAAAATGGCCCAGCAGCAGGAGCGGCCGGAATCGGTATGCCGCGGGACGATGCTGCGCACCGCGCGGTATAAGCTGGTAGTCCGGACAAGCGGGGACAATGAGCTTTACGATATGCAGGCAGACCCGCAGGAGCGGGAAAACCTCTACCGGCAGGCAGGATATGAAGAGACGGTCCGGGAGCTGGAGCGGCGGATGCTGGTCTGGCTGATCGGGACGTCGGACGCCGTCCCGTGGGAGCCCCACGGGCGGACCGAATGAGGGCGGACAGGCCCGAAAACCGGAACAGGCGCGCACGGAACGGTGCGCGCCTGTTTTTCCGGACAGTGGATCACTCGGTTCTTTCCGCCTGCACTCTCCGACCGGCGCGGCGGCGCAGGGTGTACAGCGCGTAAAACAGGATGCCGCAGAGGAGGA
>CALXKG010000156.1 GCA_944388825.1 uncultured Clostridia bacterium
GGAATCCCCTTATAACAAATTATAGCACATATAGAGGGGAAAAGCGAATTGTTTTTTGTAAATTTTGAGCGGAACTGCAAAAAATCATAGGAAAAACGCCTTTAGGTACCGCCCCTCCCCCTGCCGGTACGGCGGGGAGGCGGCGATCCCCCGCGCTGCCAGCTCCTCGTTTAATAGGCCGAATACGATATGGTACAGTTCGTTGGCGGTCTCCTCCCGGGAAACGCCGTGGGGGAAAACGCTGAGAGCGGCGTAAAGCCCCGGACGCGCCAGCAGCTCCCCGGCCGCTTCCCCGATGCATCCGGACACGGCCGTAAAAAGCTGCTGCAGCACCGCCTCCGTTTCCCGCCGGTAGACCGGGACGCAGTATGCGCCGCCTGCGCAATACCCAAAATCCTCCAGCAGTCGTAAAAACGGCGGCGCGCAGTGGCCGCCTGCCGCAAGCTGTTCCGCTGCATCCAGTATCCGGGACACCGGGTTTTCCCCGGCCGCCGGACCCAATGCCGCATCCCAATCCTGCCCGACCTTCCGGTATGCCTCCGGCACCCGTCCTGCCTGCTTCCAGTTAAAAAAGCGGTAAAAATCCAGCCGTTCCCCATCGGCGTCCCCAAAGGACTGCAGCGACCGGCGGCCATCCGACAGCCGGTTGCAGGAACAGAGGAGGCGGTTGGAAAAATGGTTCAGCTCTGGCGCGTCCTCGTATACCGTCAGGATATAGTCCAGCCCGGAAGGGTGCACCCGGGATTCAGCCAGGATCCCCCGGCTGCTGAGATAGTCAAAAAAAGTCCCGTCCAGCACCGCGCCGCAGAGCAGATGGTAAAGGTTCACCTTTTCATCAAAGCCGTTGTTCAGCGGCCGGACGGCGGCATGGAGCGCCGGGAGGGACGCTTCCAGGCGCCCGGCGAGAGGCGGTATCTCCCCTGCCAAAAAATGGGTAAGGGCATGGGCGTCCTCCCGCAGGAACACCGGCGCATCCAGCCGCAGCCCACCCGTCTCCACCCGGAATAGCCCCGCCCGGATTAAGCCGTCCACCAGGCCGGCGGAATACCGCACGCAAGCTTCCCGATATCCCAGCCCGGACGGCCCCGCTTCCAGTACGGCGGACAGGACCCCGTCCGCCCTGTGGCTTAAAAAACGGCGGGGATCGTCGCCCGGCGGGAGGACAGACTGGATGAAATCCCCGTAAAAGAAATAGAAAAACTTCCGTGCAGGCATCCCCTATCCTCCTTCCCGCCGCGGTTCATTTCAGATAATACACCGTCAAGCCGGGGTTTAGTTCCAGCCCCCGGCGCCTGATCTTTTTAGAGCGCACCTGGCTGCGGGCGACCTCCAAAAGGGCGGTGCCGCCGTGGCAGCCGTGGATCACCTCGACCGCCTCCACCTCTTCCCCGACTGCCGCCAGCAGCCTTTCCAGCTTCTTTTTGGCGTCTGCCGGGTACATCCCGTGGATATCGACGGTCACTTTACCATTTACGCAGGAATAGGGTTTCATCCTTCCCCGCCCGCTTCCGGGAGGGTCAGCTGCTTGGCGACGTCCTCCTGTTTGAGGATCGCCCCCGCCGACGGGAGCGACTTCGGGCGGTAGCGCTTCGGGTCCTCAAACATCCCCTCGGTCAGCAGGACCGCCGACTCGACCTTCCCGTTTTTCTTCAAGCTCATTGCCTGCACCCCCTGGGTGTCGCGGGTGGCTTTAAGCGAAACGGCGGCCGGGTCCAGGATAAGCCGCCGGTTGCCGGAAGCGAGCACCACCTCTTCCCCCTCGCCCGGCTGGAAGACGGCGACAAGGGGCGAGCGATCAGAATAGGCGTTCTGGAGCTTTTTGCGGTTGGTCTTGGTCTGGTAGGCGGAGACCGGCACCCGGGCCGCTTTGCCGTTTTCAAAGATGAATAAGAGTTCGCCCGTATAATCCAGCGTCACCGCCGCGCAGACAAACTTTTCCCCTTCGTCAAAGCCGTACCTGGTCGGCAGGTAGTCCCCCAGGACGCTGGCCTTGGTGTCGCCGAAATCGGACGCCTTGCCCTTGTAGGCCTGGCAGCGGTCGGTGAAGAGCAGCAGCTCCGCCCGGTTGGTCGTCTCGACGTGGAGCAGGATCTCGTCCCCCTCCTTCATCTTCTGGGCGCCGGACATCCGCAGCGACTGGGGGGTGATCTTTTTAAAGTACCCCTCTTTCGTAATAAAGAGGTTGACCGGGTAGTCGGGGGTGTCGTCCTCCTCTTCCGGCTCGTCCAGCTCGTCCGGGAAGATAAAGAGGCTTTTGCGGGGCTGGCCGTATTTTTTGACCACCTCCCGCAGCTCGGAGACGATGATCCGGTTGATCTTGCGGGTGCTTCCCACCGTCTCCTCCAGCTCGGCAATCGAATTCTTCAGCGCCTGCACCTCTTCCAGCCGGGAGAGGATGTATTCCCGGTTTAGGTGGCGCAGCTTGATCTCGGCGACGAACTCGGCCTGCACCTCGTCGATGCCGAAGCCGATCATCAGGTTCGGGACGACGTCCGCCTCGTTTTCGGTCTCCCGGACGATCTGGATCGCCTTGTCGATGTCCAGCAGGATTTTGGAGAGGCCCTCCAGCAGGTGGAGCTTCTCCTTCTGGCGGGCGAGGTCGTAGGCGGTCCGGCGGCGGACGCAGGTTTGCCGGAACCGGATCCATTCGAGCAGGATCCCCCTGGCCCCCAGCACCTTCGGCGCGCCGTCGATTAAGACGTTGAAATTGCAGGGGTAGGCGTCCTCCAGCGGGGTCAGTTTGAACAGCCGCGCCATCAGCTTGTCCGGGTCAGCCGCGCGGCGGACGTCGATCGCGATCTTGAGGCCGTTTAAATCGGTCTCGTCCCGGATGTCGCTCACCTCTTTCAGCTTGCCGGCCTTGACCAGGTCGACCACCTTGTCGATGACCGCCTCGACGGTCGTCGACGGCGGGATCTCGGTCACCTCGATGCAGCCGGCCGCCTTGTCAAACCGGTAGCGGGCCCGCACCCGGACGCTCCCCCGCCCGGTCTCGTAAATCTTTTTGAGTTCCCCCTCGTCGTAGAGGATGCTGCCGCCGCCCGGGAAATCGGGGCCTTTTAACGTCTCAAAGAGGTTGGCGTCCGGGTCGTGCAGGAGGGCGATGGCCGTCTCGCAGACCTCCGAGAGGTTGAAGGAGCAGATGGAGCTGGCCATCGAGACGGCGATGCCGACGTTGGAGTTGACCAGCACCGCCGGGAAGGTGGCCGGGAAGAGGGCCGGCTCGGTCAGGGTGTTGTCGTAGTTGGGGACCATGTCGACGGTGTCCTTGTCGATGTCCC
>CALXKG010000157.1 GCA_944388825.1 uncultured Clostridia bacterium
TCCGGCGCGCCGTTGACCCGCGCCCAGTGGTTCAGCCCTTCGACCAGCGCCTCCGGCCCCTCCTGGAAGTGCATGAAGCCATGGTAATCGTAGTAGGGGAAGCGGTGGCCGTCGAGGTTGCCGATGACGTTGATCACCGGCATATAGCTGCTGCCGCGGTATACCCCGTCAAACGGCGTCTGCGGTTCGCCGCCGATCGCCTTCCCCACCCATCCGCTGGAGAGCGGCGCGCCGCAGGGGGCCGCCGCCGCATAGACGTCGGGGCGTTTGCAGGCGATCGTATTGGTCATAAAACCGCCGTAGGAAAACCCGGCCAGATAGATCCGGCTCCTGTCGATCGGGTACAGCTTTTCCGCCTCGTCCAGGATCTCGTCCAGGACGTCGTCCAGCTCGACCGCGGGCGCGATGACGATCCATTCCCGCCTGGCCGCTTCCTGCGGGAAGCCCCATCCGTCGATGATGCTGACCGGGTTGAAGCCGCCGTGCAGCATCACCAGCACCGGATACCTGCGCCCGGCGTTTTCAGGGGCAAAAGCGGATACCGGGACAAACGAGTTCCAGCCTTTCGTCCGGTTCTGCGGCGCGCCGCCCTCCGGTTCCGTCCAGTAATAGCCGGTTTTCATCCCATATTCGGTCCAGCTCATGACCCGATCGCGCCCGTGGAATTCCTTGACCATGCCGCGTTTGGCCCAGTAGGCGATCACGCCGGGCGCGTGGTCGTCATAGTCCATCAGCACAGGCTCCATCATCCGGTCGACCGCGTCGATATACCCGTCCCGTTTCATCGCCTCCAGATCCACTTCGGGATTAAAGGTGGTGTACAGGTCTTTTACCCGGTCGATCCGGCCGTTGTTGGTCATCACAAACTGCCGGTTTAATTTCATTTCTTCGTTCATCCGGCAAACCTCCAGTCTTCCGCGCCGGTAGACGCCTCTTTTCAGTAGAATAAAACGATGGTAGAGGGATTTCAAACACGCTCCAGCATCGGGCGCAGTTTTTCCGCCAGCTCATGGCCCATCCTCGTATGGGTCCTGAGGGACGGGTGGCCGTCGGCGCCAAACCCTTCCGTCAGCAGGTTCACACCGGCCAGCTTAAAAGCGGCTGCCCTTGTATCCCCTGTTTCCCGGCGGTATAAAGCGACGGCTTTTTCAATCTGATCGTACAGGTAATAATCCAGCGGGCCCAGGATGCAGCAGATCCAGCTCTCCGGCCCGTTCAGCCGCCGCAGCAGCCGGATAAACGCGCTGTACCGCTCAAAAAACCACTTTTCTTCTTCCCCGGCTTCCGCGGCGGAGGACGCAAACCGGATCGGGTTTACATCGTTTGTCCCCAGGTTGACCACGACGATCCGGGCGGGATGGTCCTGAAAACGCCAGCCGGTCAGGTCTTTCTCCGCTTTCCCGCCATGGCGCTCTTCCGCCAGCCGGTCGGTATAGGGATACAGCTCCTCCATCTGCGGGCAGCGCAGGGAAAAGCGCCCGGTCCGCCCCGCGCTGACCGCAATACCGGAGACGGAAACGCAGCGGAACGGGACGCCCAGTTCCCTGGCCGCCTGCGGGCCAAAGGCCATCCAACCGTTTTCTTCCTCCGGACGGAACGGGGCGTCCCGGCCGGGGGCTTCGTTTCCATACCCGCAGGTAATCGAATCCCCGACAAACTCGATCACGGGGCCGGTTTCCGGCGGCGCCTGCAGCAGCTCGCCGTCTGCCGACAGGGCGGAGAGCAGGAGCTTGCCGCGCAGGTTTTCGGTTATCTTGACCAGGCGCAGGGTGTGCTCCCCCATCGCCCCGTCATAAAGCGTATACCAGCCCGCCGTCTGGCAGACAAACCGGCGGGCCAGCGTTTTCCCGTCCTCCGAGACCCCGGCGTGGGGATACTCGATAACCGGCTCCGCCGGCGGCAGGACGGGGGAAGGCTCGCCGGCCGGGACCAGCCGCGCCAGCAGGCGGGAGCCGGTAAACCGGATGGTAAAACCGGAACAGCTCCAGTTGAAGCAGCTGCCGTCCGCCAGATCCAGGACCCTTCCATGCGGGGTGACAAGCGGGCGCCACGCGTCAAAAGCATATTCTCTCATCGTCAGATCCCCTGTCCCCGCAGCCACTCGGCGGCGAGTTCCGCCCAATGCATCAGATGGGGGATCCGCACCGCCAGGTCGTTATGGCCGTCTGCCAGCGCCAGGCCGTGGGGGCCGTCCGGGAAGCAGTGCAGTTCAAAGGGGACGCCGGCGCACTGCAGCTCCCAGGCAAGGGTCATCCCGATCCGGGGGTCGTCTTCGTTGGTCTGCCAGATGAAGAACGGCGGGTTATCCGGGTGTACGTTGCGTTCAATGGAAAGGTAGACGTTTTCCCGCAGCTGTTCCGCCGAAGGCTTCGGCGCAAACAGCGGGCCGGGGAATGCGGTCATGGAGAAGGCGCCGTAACCGATGACGCAGGCGTCCGGACGGCAGGAAAAGCGCTCTGCCGGGTCGTCTGACGCAGGGTTTCCCGCGTCATAATGGGTGGCGCAGTTGCCCGACAGCATACCGCCTGCGGAAAAGCCCATCACGGCGACTTTATCGCTGATGTGCAGTTCGTCTTGTTTCAGGCGCAGCAGCCGGATCGCCCGCTGCATATCGGCGATGGCGTCAAACCGGGTATAGGGCTTTAGCCGGTATGTAAGGATGGCGGTATTGAAGCCGGCCTGATGGAAGTACCAGGCGACGTTCATCCCCTCGCAGCCGGTGCGCAGCTCAAACCCGCCGCCGTGGGCGACAAGGACCGTCCCCTGGGGCGGGGCGTCCCCTTCTGCCGGGACGAAAATGAAACTCGGTTCCGGCTGCAAAGGGTCCCGGCCGTCATACCCCGGCGTCCGGCCCTTTTCCCACAGGGGCGTAATGGAAAAGGATCCCAGCGCACGGTTCCAGATTTTTTTGTTCCCTTCAATGTCCAGCGTCCCGTCCGGAAGCCTGTGATGGGCGATGTTCCGGATGACGCCGTCGGTTCGGACGATCTCTTCCAGCGCCCGGATATTGTCTTGATACATGGTCTCCTCCCTTTCGCCGGGCCGGCCGTCAGCGGACCAGCTGGACCGTCCCGTCTTTCAGGATCCAGACGGGCACGCCGGTCGGGTTTTCGATCCGGCTGCCGTCGGCCGACTCGATCAGCTGGCTGGCAGCCTTTTTATAAAAGTAAATTTCCCGGTTGGTCGCGTACCAGATCTCATCGTGCCCGGAAAGTTTCCGGCAGAGCGCTTCCATGTCCGCCCAGTTGTCCCGCCCGGCAAATTCATAGCTGTGGCCCCAGATATACAGAAGGTCCGGCTGCATATAATCGGGCGGGTTTAAAAAGGTGTCGGCGATCGACGGGTCGTCGATGGCTTCCTGATGGTGGCAGGTGGGGTCCCAGACCAGGAAATCGTCGGGGAAGAAATAGTTCCCGGTGCTCACAACGGTGCGCCCGTAATGCAGCCCCATCTGTTCCAGCGATTCCCGCACGCGGGCGTTATGGACGCCAAACGGGTAGGCCATGCCGGTAACGATCTGCCCGGACAGCTTTTCCAGCGCCAGCCGGTCTTCCCAATACTCCCGGATCCGTTCCCCGTCGGAGATCTGGTTGGGGAAAAGATGCCGGACGCCGTGGCTGGCGACCTCATGCCCCCGGTAGAGGGAGGCGACTTCGGAAGAACGGATGTACCCTCCCACATCCATCCGCCCGGAATTCAGGTTAAAGGTCGCCTTTAACCCATACCGGTTGAACATTTCCACCAGCCTGCGGTCGTGGACGGTATTGTCGTCGTAACTGAAGGTGAGCGCTTTGGTCTTCCCTTCCGGGAATAAAAGTCTGTACATAAAATACCTCCTCAACAGGGCCGTAGGGTGTGTCTGGTCATGCCATATCGCCGGGTCATCCGCCCCTTTTCAGCAGAATGAGACGGCGGCAGAGGGATTGCAAACACCCTAAGGCCGTCATGCGCGCGTCAGACGGAGCAGCTTATAGCCATAGGGCGGAAGGCCGGCGGCGCGGACCGTCTGCTTTTCGCCGGTGCAGAGGTCCTCCCACACCCCGTCTTCTTCCACCCGGGCCGTCTTTTCCGTCCCCGCAAAGTTGAAGAGCGCCAGCACCCCTTCCCCGTCCTTCCAGCGGCCGAGGGCGAGGATCGCGTTGTCGCCGGCGTCGAGCGTCCAGAAATCGGCGTCGCTGTCAAAGGCTTTGCTGCTGCGGCGGACGGCCTCCAGCGTTTTCAGCCCGTCAAAGACCGCCTGTTCCGGCGTCCCGGCGGTATGGCGGTTTTCCGCTTTCTTCCAGTCGAAGTCCCCGCGGTGCAGATACCGGCTGTCGTCCGCCTTGTCGGGGTCCAGGTGATAGGTATAGTCGTTTTCCTGGGCGACCTCGTCCCCCGCGTAAAGGATCGGCAGCCCGCTCTGGGCGAACATGAAGGCATGGAGCGCAAGGTCCCGGCGGAGGTAGTTTTCCAGGTCGGAAAGCCGGCATTCCCGCCTGGCCGTTTCGATCCCGCAGAGGGAAGCCGTCGTCCCGCACATCCGCGCGTCGCCCGAGACCGGGTCGTCGTTATAGAGCTCCCCCTTGCTGTCCGAGCCGTGCCAGTGGCCGGTCAGGTAGTCGGACAGATACCGTTTGTGGGGGACCTCCTGGATGCCGAACCGGGCAAGCCAGGGATAGTCCAGTCCCCAGCCGATATCGTCATGGCAGCGGATGTAGTTCAAAAACAGGTACTCTTTGGGCAGCCCGCTTAAAATGTCCATCTGATGGCGGAGCAGCCGCGCGTCGCCGGTCGCGACGGTATGCCAGGTGGTGCACATCGTCGTCGCGTTGTAGAGCATATGGCATTCCGGGCGCTCGACGCTGCCGAAATAGGGGACGATCTTTTCCGGCGCCATCACCACCTCGCCCAGCAGCAGCACGCCCGGGCAGGCAACTTCGACGGCCATCCGCAGGATGCGGGAAATCGTATGCACCTGCAGCAGGTTGCGGCAGGTCGTGCCCAGCTGTTTCCAGATATAGGGGATCGCGTCGATCCGCACGACGTCGATCCCGCGGTTGGCGAGCGCCAGCATATAGCCGGTCATATCGTTTAAAACCGCCGGATTCCCGTAATTGAGGTCCCACTGGAAAGGATAGAAGTTGGTCATCACCCATTTCCCGGCGTCCGGCAGCCAGGTAAAGCTGCCGGGGGCGGTGGTGGGGAAAACTTCCGGCACCGTCTCCTCAAACCGGTCGGGGATCGTCCGGTCGGGGTAGAAAAAGTACCGGTCCTGGTATTCCTTTTCCCCGGCCCGGGCGCGCCTGGCCCATTCGTGTTCCTCGCTGGTATGGTTCATCACAAAGTCCATGCAGACGCTGATCCCCCGCGCCCGCATTTCGCCGGTCAGCGCCTCCAGGTCGTCCATATCCCCAAGGGAGGGCTCCACCTTCGTAAAGTCGGAAACGGCATAGCCGCCGTCGCTGCGGCCCTTCGGGGTGTCGAGGAAGGGCATCAGGTGCAGATAGGTGACGCCGCATTCGCTTAAATAATCCAGCTTTTTCCGCACGCCCTTTAAATCCTTCGCCCACGGCCCGATGTAAAGGCACATCCCCAGCATATCCCGCCGCTTATACCAGCCGGGATCGGCCTCCCGGGCGCGGTCGAGGTCCGCAAGCGGCTTCGGCCGCGCGCCGGCATGGTCCCGCAGAGTCTGAATAAACGCCGCGTAAAAATCCTCCCGTCCGGGGTACAGCTCCAGATAGAGGCTGTGCAGCTCCTGTTCATGCCGCGCATAGCGGCGGTCAAATTCGGTCATGGTTATTCCTGCCTTTCTGTTAGATAAATAAACTGCTCCCTGTCCCGATGCAAAAAGAGCTTTTTATTACTGTAGCAGAAAATGTGAAAAAGAACAAGTATTTTTATAAAATACGCCCTTCCGTATCACGGAAAAACCGGTCGCAGTCGCGGGCGAAGATCTCCGGGCATTCATCGCCGCCGCCATGGCCCAGGTTCTGATACGCCTTGATCTGGGAACCGGGGATCGCCTGGGAAAGGCGGACGACCTTTTCGATCCGGGCCAGCGGGTCCAGCATCCCGTGCAGGAAAAGGACCGGGCAGCTGATCCGGCCCATGATCTGATAGAATTCCGCCTCCGTTTTCGCGTCGCAGCAGGCGGTATTGGTGTTCCGGACCATGAATTCCTCTTTCTTACGGCTTAAAAGGATCTGCAGATGCTCCCGGTGGTTTTCCGCACGGCGGGCCAGCCGCTGCGGGTTTTCGGTCGGCCAGTTTTCCATCCAGGCCATCTTTTCCAGCGCCTCCGGATTGCCGACCACCGCATCCAGGTCGGGTTCCGGGCGGGGCGGTACCGGCGTCCGTTCGGCGGGGTCCCTGAACTGGGCGATGCCGTTGCCGCAGGCAAACCCCCGCAGCATCTCCGGATGATGGAGCGCGATATGCCAGCCCGCCCAGTTCCCATGGGAAATGCCGGTATAGTAAAAGCGCTCGATCCCCATGGCTTTGGCAAAGGCGGCCACATCTTCTCCCCACACCGTGGCATAGTCTTTGGGCTCGGGGTCAAAGATGTGGGTGGATTCCCCATACCCCCGCATATAGATCAGGAACACATGGTAATGGTAGGGTTCCTGCCCCAGAAGCGCCATATGGCAATGGGACAAAAAGAAATTCTGCGTGCTGAGCAGATAGCGGTCGCCGCTGCCGTATTCTTCGTACGCCAGGGTCACGCCGTTTACGTCGATGGTTTTCATGGAAAAAATCCCGTTCCTTTCCGCTGCCCGGATAAAGCGCAGCCTGTCCAGATAAAAATCCTTCTGTCCATATTGTAAGAGATAACGCGCGGCAAGACTTTTAAAAAAGTGAACAATACTTTTGAAATTGTACTTTGTTGCCAAAAACGCGCTCCTTTCCCCTTGAAGGACGGCCATTTTTTCGATAAGATAGGAGAAGGACATGGAAGGGGTGCCAAAATGGAAAAGATACAAAAAATCTGGCGTCCGCATGACGGCAAGCTGACCACCCGCCTGACGGTCATCTACGGCCTGATCCTCTGTATTCTGGTCAGCCTGTTTATCGGGGCGCTGAACGAAGCGAAAAAGGAAACGGAAGAAACGGTCCGGGATACCATCGCCAATACCCTTAATATCTATGAAAGCGATTACGAATCCCAGCTGACGACCGCCGGGCTGATGATGGATGAAATATACAGCCAGGTAGACGCGCTGGCCACCCTGGGCGTTTCCGACCAGCGGGCAAGCTATTTCGCCCGGTATACCCTCAGCCAGGACATGGAGGAAAAGGTAAACAGCAGCGGTCCCATCGACTGCATTGCCATATATTACGACGGCGGGATCCTCCGCCAGTATGCCAACGATACGGCCAGCCAGAGGCGGATCCAGCTGTGGGATTACCTGCGCGAGAATGAACAGCTGTTTACCCAGACGCTGGGGAGCGACCAGTCCAAATGGTATCTGCTGGAAATTGAGGGGGAATACTGCCTGGGAAACGTCTACCGGACCAGCGGGTGCACGCTGCTGACGCTGCTGCGGGTCGAAAAGCTCTTTGCCAACCTTTCCGGGTACGACGAGCCGCAGGGAGCATACGCGCTGCTCTCCGGCGAAGGGGAGCTGGTGCTCCACTCGGCCGGGGAACCCGATCGAAACCTCTTCCCCTGGAAAAACGCCGGCGCCGGCCGGTATACCGACTACCTGATCGAGACCCGCCGGCTGGAAAACGGCAGCCTCCAGCTGATGTTTTACGAAAAAATGTAAGCGGCGCGATCCGGCTGATCGAGGAAAGCGGCGAACCGCCGGAACTGATCGTCTGCGATATTGAAATGCCGATGGGCTCGGGGCTGGACCTGCTCAAATGGGTGCGCGGCAAAGGGCTGG